>JAHJDF010000073.1 GCA_018812595.1 Gammaproteobacteria bacterium | reverse complement strand
TAAAGGCAAATAACTCTCCCACTCTTTGATCGAGATCTTTTTCTTCTTAAACATTGTGAGAATCAAATCGTAGAAAGCTTTGGTCGTAATATCATTCGGCACACCAGTAAAAAGATGCTCTCTTGCATAATCATTTATTTCGCACCAAATAGAATCGATTAAGTTTTGTCGTTCTTTAAGGCTGGCTATGGATAAGTCACTCGTTTCAAGCAGCGCTTTTCTCCGTTCATCCCAATGAGCTGGCAACCACGGTAGGCCGCGACAATAATGAATTAACCATTTGTCATGCGGCACGTATTTCTGATTCGCTAGAAAGACAGCTTTCAATAGCCCTTTTATCGCTTCATTCAACATGAGATGCCCTTGCAACGGATCTTCACGGTGTATCCAAATATTTCCCGCGAGACGGTAGTACCACCATGTTTCGAACATGATTCGGGTAATCACTTGATTGTCGAAAGGCGTCGCGAGTTGTTTATCGAGATAAGATCGGATTTTTCCAAACGGGTCATAGAGCACTTTGGCGTATGACAAGTCCCATAACTCTAGAATGGGGCTTAAAGGACGATCATATTCGGCAGAATAATTCAGGTACTTGATGTCATAGAGATTGCCTTCATAAATACAGATACCTGTGCAGCACTCGGCATAACCTGCATTCCAGTGCTCATAAGTTTTGGCATCTAAGAAAAGTGTTAGATCAATCTCAGAGAGATGGTCGCCATATCCACGAGCAAGTCCGCCATTTAAGGTGATGCCGACCAACCCCTTTATTGAGTGAAAGTTCGGCAATGCCTTTTCCAAGTCCGCCAGCATCTTTTCAATGAGATTTTCTTTTTTAATGTATTGCTTCATCTTTATTTCCTTACTTGTCTATTTGCTGATTTTTACACAATCAGAGCACAAGAACTTCAATAGATTTTAGGAAACTACTCTCTATAATGCGCGCTCTTCTGGGGGGCCACAAAATGTCAATAAAATTAAGAATTTGGCGCAATAATCAATTTTCTGGCTGGCAACCTAATCTTTGGGACCTCTTTTTTCTTCTCATTGTTTTTGTTTTCTTTGTGGCCCTGGCTTGGGCCGCTACGCAAATGACTTCTCCGTATAAAGTTGGCGAAGCGATTCCAATCCATCTTTCTATTCGATACCTTCCTCGGTATGCATTGCTTACTGTGCTTCGCATGGCGGTCGCTGTTTTTTTCTCCCTTCTTTTTACTTTCAGCATGGGAGCGCTTGCTGCAAAGAATAAACATGCCGAACGTGTGTTAATTCCACTCGTTGATATTTTGCAATCCATTCCTGTTTTAGGGTTTCTATCAATCACCGTTGTCGCATTTATTTATTTATTTCCAAACAGCTTATTGGGTCCTGAAAGCGCAGCGATTTTTGCCATCTTTACTTCGCAAGCGTGGAATATGTTTTTAGGTTTTTATCAAAGCTTAAAAACATTGCCACACGATCTTCGAGAAGCGAGCGCAATGTTAAAACTGTCTGGATGGCAACGTTTTTGGAAGGTTGAAGTTCCTTTTGCAATGCCGAGTTTGATTTGGAACACGATGATGTCTTTATCTGCCAGTTGGTTTTTTATCGTGGCGGCAGAAGCAATTACTGTGAATAAACAAACCATTTTGCTGCCGGGTATTGGTTCTTATATTTCAGTCGCTATTTCACAAATGAACAAACCGGCGGTGTTGTATTCCATCCTTGCGATGTTGGTGGTGATCTTTCTTTACGATCAACTTATTTTTAGGCCACTCATTGTTTGGAGTGAGCGATTCAAATCAGAAGAATCTCTTGATGGGAAAAAAGCAAAATCGGTTTTTACTTATTTCCTTCACAAAACGCGTTTTATGGCGGTCATTGGAAATTTTTTCTATGTGCTGTTTGATGAGTTCGTCAATTTACGTTCATTTACTCGTGCTAAACAGCTTAGTTACAGTGCTCCAAAAAAGACAAAATCATTCAGTATTTTTGTTTTTATTTGGTATGCCTTCATTTCATTATTGGGATTAGCGTTCGTTATTTTTCTTCTTCAATACATTTTCAAAACTCTGTCCATGCATGAATTAATGCACGTGTTATTGTTCGGTGTTTATACGAGCTTGCGTATTGTTGTTCTCCTTATTATTTGTTCGGTTGTTTGGGTGCCGATCGGTGTTTGGATTGGATTGCGCCCACGAGCAACACAAATCGTTCAACCTATCGCGCAGTTTTGTGCATCGTTTCCGGCGTATCTTCTCTTTCCTGTAGTGGTAATGTTGATTATTCGGTTCCATTTGAATATTCAGATATGGACAACGCCTTTGATGATTCTCGGCACACAGTGGTACATCTTATTCAATGTGATTGCTGGTGCTTCCGCTTTGCCGAAAGACCTTGTTTATGCAACGAAGAATTTTGAAGTCAAAGGATGGTTGTGGTGGAAACGTTTTATATTCCCGGGGATTTTCCCTTATTTAATTACCGGCGCTATTACAGCAGCAGGGGGTGCTTGGAATGCTAGCATTGTGGCTGAATACGTGAATTGGGGACATACGACGTTAATTGCTTCAGGGTTAGGCGCTTACATTACCCAAGTGACGAATTTAGGAGATTTTCCTCGCATCGCTTTAGGGCTAAGCGTCATGTGTTTTTATGTACTTATCTTTAATCGCCTGGTTTGGCAGCCTTTGTATAACTTAGCCGAGAAACGATTCTCAACGGAATAAAGGTGTTTTATGAACGAGATTAAAAAGAACTTGATTGAGATAAAGAACGTCAAAAAAGTCTTTAAAAAAGATATTCAACAAGATTTGTTGGTTTTAGAAAACGTGAACTTCAATTTGCGTGAGGGAGAGATTGTTGCATTACTCGGTCGTTCAGGTTCTGGAAAATCTACATTGTTGCGGGTTATTGCAGGCTTGATTGAGTCGAGTGCTGGACAGGTGTTGTTTAGAGGTCAGCCAGTAACTGAGCCAGCACAAGGTATTTCTATGGTGTTTCAACACTTTGCGCTGATGCCTTGGTTGACCGTTTTGCAGAATGTGGAATTAGGCTTAGAAGCGATAGGGGTTCCACGTAAAGAACGCCGTCAACGTGCGTTAAAAGCTATCGACACAATCGGTTTAGACGGTTTTGAATCGGCTTTTCCGAAAGAATTATCAGGCGGTATGCGGCAACGTGTTGGAATCGCGCGGGCATTGGTGGTGAATCCGGATGTTTTACTGATGGACGAACCGTTTTCGGCGCTTGATGTGTTGACCGCGGATAATTTGCGAAACGATTTATTGGATTTATGGCAGCAAGAGGAAAACAAAAATAACAGTATTTTATTGGTCACGCATAACATTGAAGAAGCAATTTTCTTGGCAGATCGTGTCATCGTGTTTGATTCCAATCCAGGAACAGTTCGGTCTATTCTGAAAGTAGATATTTCACATCCTCGTGACGATACCAGCCCTGAATTTAGAAGTTTGGTGAATAGAATTTATAAATTAATGACCTCCGTGAAAGGAAAAGAAGAAACAGAAGCGATTTCTGTGATCGATTTGGGATATCGTTTTCCGGATGCTGGTGTTTCTGAGTTGCTTGGTTTGGCCGAGATGTTAGCGGATGAAGAAACCGACAAATCGAATTTGGCTTATATTGCAGATGAATTGGCTTTAGACATTGATGATTTGTTATCACTGACTGAAGTGCTCGATATTTTGCATTTTGCAAAGCAAGCCGATGGCGAAATCATTTTAACGGAAGCCGGCAAGCAGTTTGCGGAAGCCGATATTTTGCAGCGAAAGAAAATATTTGCAGCACATCTCCTTATGTATGTTCCATTGGTGAAATTGATTCATCGTGTTTTATATGAAAATGCGAATCATCGTGAATCAAAACGATATTTCATTGGCGAGTTAGAAGATTATTTAAGCAATGAAGATGCAGGCCGTGTTTTGAGAGTTGTGATCGAGTGGGGCCGTTATGCCGAACTCTTTGCCTACGACGATAACAGCGGTGAACTGAACCTAGAGAATCCCGAGTGATTTTGCTGCCGTCATCCCTAGAAATAAAACCAATCTATGCCTAGACGTGGCAAAACTTTTTACTCCTTTTTTGCGAAGTGATGCAAAAGTGCTACATTTAGTAATGTGTTTTAAGGAGTAATTGATATGGCTACTATTTGTCCTCGACTTAGCATTACTGTTGATCCAGAAAGAGCCAAAATATTGGCAAATTTAGCAAAACAAAATAACCAATCTATTTCTGCTTTAGCGAAAGAATTGATAATAGAAGCATTAGAGCTAAGAGAAGATCTGATTTTATCAACGTTAGCAAAGAAGCGTGATTCAAAATCTCAAAAAAGGATCTCGCATCAAGATGCTTGGAAATAATTATAAAATTGAATATCTCGAAACGGTCATCCAGAAAGACATACCTGCGTTGTCTGCTTCAGCACGTTCTTTAATTAAAAAAGCGATTGAAGAGCGATTGATGGTTGATCCTATAAGTTTTGGTAAGCCTTTGAGATATAGCCTTAAAGGTCATCGTCGTTTACGTGTTAGTAATTATTGTGTGCTTTATCGAATCGAAGTGTCGACACATACGGTGGTTGTTGTTGCTATAAAGCATCGAAAAGAAATATACGATTAAAAGGCTGTTTGCAAAGTGGTAGCAAGTCTCAGTAATTGATAATGCACTTGCCCAGCTTTTTTCTGTTTTTTGATTTCCCATTGCCCTGGTAGCTTTTCTGTCTCTATCGCGTATTCACTTTCTATGTAGAGGTATCCGCCGGGGTTTAAGAGTTTTCTTCGACTAATGATTTCTGCGCACGGTTCGATGAGGTGATGGTGATAGGGCGGATCTAAGAAAATCAAATCGAACGTTTCTTGAGTTTTTTCTAAATAATCTTCAGCGCGCATATGCAGCAATTCAATTCGATCTTGGCAACGCAGTAATTCGCAGTTGGATTTTAATTGTTTAATTGCTTTCGGATTAATTTCTACAAAGATGACTTTCTTTGCGCCACGTGAAAGCGATTCGAATCCTAACGAGCCGCTCCCGGCAAAAATATCGAGGATAGTTGCTTCTTGAATCATGGGTGCTACCCAGTTGAATAGAGTTTCTTTGACTCTATTGGGTGTTGGCCTCAAACCTTCGGCATCAATGAATTGGATTTTCCTTCCGCGCCATTGACCTGCAACGATGCGTAGAGCGTTTGTTAAAGCAGTGATTGTTTTACCCTCCATATTTATTGGTTTGGCACCTATCATCCCCGCGCTGTCGTCATTCTCGCTTCTGTCGTCATTCCCGCGAAAGCGGGGATCCAGAAGAGATATATATCAAACTGGATTCCCGCTTTCGCGGGAATGACGACGTCCGCTTTCGCGGGAATGACGATGTCCGCTTTCGCGGGGATGATGGTGAAGAGCGCAGTAGAGACGCGATTTATCGCGTCTCATAAAGCGCATAACCTCTTTCCGCTTTACTCTTGTCTTCGGGAATTAATTCCAACGCGGATTTAAATTTAGCAGCAATCTCTAATAAAGAATCAATCGACCCTTCTTTTAATTCTAATTCAAGCTCAGCGAACTTTTCTTGATGATCTTTTGCAACCACGCGGCCTATATCTAAAGCACATTCTATTGTTGTTCCTTCGTTCAACTTTAATAACCAAATTGTCCGGTCGAATTCAGTGCTAAAAATGCAATGCAATTGGTCTTTTATCGGAGCCAATAAATCCATGAACGTTTTCGGTAGTTTGTTTAATTCAATGCGCATTCCTTCTATTTTTTCTTCGTATTCATCCCGTTGATGCAAACCTTGATTGACAGAGTTTTCTCTTTTTAACGTCTGAATATATTGATCCCCCTCTTTTCTAAGCCTTAGAGCAATCCCTTTTTGCTGTAAAAGAAGCTCAGGGGTATCTAAATAATGGCTAATTTGGAGCACAATGTGCGAGGCCTCATGGCGGACTTGTAAAGATTCAATAAAGACTGGTAATTGCTCGATAGCTTTTCGAGAAATCCTAAATTTCAATTCAATTTCTTGTGACATTTGCTGCTCAAAGAGGTGATGAAAGAAGCGAAAAGCATACCAACTTTTTAGCGGTGATTTTTAGCTTATTTTTTACCTAAAAAGAGATGTAATAGTAGCACTATGGATTGTGCAAATTATAATCATGTTTAGCCCAATCCTTTGGTGAAATCGATGTTAAGATAGCTTAAATAAGAAGAAGGATGGTCTAAAGAGGAAACACATGGACAAACACATTCATGAGCTTGAAAAAGAGATCACTGACTTAAAAGAGCAACTCGCTCAAGTTTCAGAACAACTCAAAGCTTCCAAAAAAGAATCTGATTTACTCGATCGTGTAGTCGCTTTGTTACCGTGGCATGTGTATTGGTTGGATAGAAATAATATTATTCAAGGCTGCAACGATCAGCTGGCTGAAACGCTTGGTTTGTCTTCTAGACAAGAAACGGTAGGAAAACCTGTTAGTGATTTTATAAATAAAGAAAATGTGGAATATGCTTTGTCTGTAAATAATTCAGTGATGGAAACAGGTATTAAATATACTGCTGAAGAAGAGTCATTTTTATCGGACGGTTCAGCAGAGTATTACTTTTCTACAAAAGCACCTTTGTTTAATAAAGATCACAAAGTGATTGGTTTAGTTGGAATATCAGTTGATATCACCAAACGAAAACGGATGGAGCAAGAACTACAACAAGCGAAAGATGCTGCAGAAGCGGCTAATGAAGCGAAATCCATCTTCATTCGCAATATGCAACACGACATTCGTACCCCGTTGTCAGGCATTTGGGGGCTTTCTGATATCTTGGAAAGGACGATTCAAGATAAATTCGTTGCGGAATATGTTGGGAGCATTAAATCATGTTCGAATAAGCTTCTTAATTTCTGTGACACCATTCTTGATTTTTCGAATATTGAACAAGGAAAGTTTCCTCTATTAGAAAAGCCATTTAGCGTTCGTCAGTTGGTGGAAAATTTGCAGTTTCTAGAGGAGCCAGCGGCGCAAGCAAAAGGGCTGAATCTTACTATGGACTATCCTCATGCATTACCGGACATCTTAATTGGTGACGAATTTCGTATGTATCGCATTTTGATTAATTTGGTGAGCAATGCGATTAAGTTTACAGAGAAGGGTTCGGTTGAATTGCGCGTGCGAGAGATAAAAAAAGATTTAAACAAAAAAGAAATCCTTTTGCGTTTTATTGTCAAAGATACTGGAATCGGAATTCCTCAAGATAAACAAGAAATCATCTTTGAAATGTTTTCTAAATTGACGCCTTCCAATACAGGCAGATATCAAGGTTTTGGTTTGGGGCTGAAGCTTGTAAAGGAGTTTGTTAAGGATTTGGGAGGAACGATAAAAGTAGAGAGCGCCCCTTCGAAAGGAGCTATTTTTATATGCACGATTCCTTTTCGATTGCCCGATGAGCGTGTTCAGAGCTTGGAGAAAAATCATGAAGGGTAATAATGGTTGTGATTCTATATTGTTAGTTGAAGATGAAGCGATCTCTCAGAAAATTGCATTGTGTATGCTGGAGGCGTGCGGTTGTGTTGTCGATATTGTGGGTTCTGGAGAACAGGCTTTAAGAGCTATAGCCAATAAAAAATACCGTATCATTTTTATGGATATTGGTTTGCCGGACATGCAAGGGGATGAGCTGACTTTAGAAATTAGAAAATCAGGAAATAGCGCTTCTATCGTTGCACTTACAGCGCATAACGATGCGGTAATAAAAGCTCGTTGTTTAGCATGTGGGATGGATGGTTTTCTGGCAAAACCGCTAACGGTCGATGAAGTGAAAAAGAAGCTTATACAATTTGAGATGTTGAAAGAGACAGAGTGAATTATTCTAGTGAGAAGATTGCTGTTTATAAGCTATCTATCTGGAAGCTTTACGGGCCGCTTTACGGACAGTTTTTCTACTTAAACTGTGCTCATTTAAAAGTTCTTCCAATTCGTTATCTGAAAGTGAAGTGTTCTTAAACAGACTGAAATCCTTACCAAATTGAGAGGCTGTGAGGCTTTCTACGAGTGAGGTGAGATTGGTTTGAAAGTTGTTTTTAAGCTCGGTTACCGTTTCCTCTAAATCCTCACTATTTGCTCGTAATGAAACCAATGCACTTAATGCATGAGAGTAGTCTTTTCTTTGGTTTAAAGTGGCAATAAGACTTTTACATTGCAGAAAAGTTCCTTCCCAATCCCCTAAACCATTTACAGTAATAGTGCATTCATTTGTTGAATTATCAGAATCAGAATCAGAACCTGAATCAGGACTTTGTGCGCCATCTGGTTTGCAAGGATGTCCTTGGCTATCGCGAAATTTACTGCCGACTCCGTTTTGCCCTCCTTGCTTGGCCTGTCTTAATTCTTTTAGAGTAGTTGCTCTCTGATACCTTACCGGAATCCAAGAAGCTATTTTTTTGCGTAAAAACTGTGCTGCTTTAAGCTCGCCCCATTTATGACTTCCTTTTTCTTTGTCTAATGTTTCTGCTTCTTTTTTCTTCCGCAGCTCGCTAAAAATAGGCATTTCTTTTCCAGGATAAATGAAGGTATCTGCGCTCTCTAAATAATCCCAGTAAAAACCGCCTTCCATCATTCCTGTTAATTTCATGTTATTTTTGAGAGCTTCTGCGTTAAAGTCTGGGATTGTTTTTTCTAAAAATGAACCCATTAACTGGATGAGTTTTTCTCGGTCTTCTTTGCTCTCTGCTTCAGTTTTTCCGGATTCTGCAATCTTTTTGCGTAAAGAAGAGATTTCACCAATAGCCTCTTCATCTTGTTCATCTTCACCTTGTTTACTTACAGCTTGGTCAAATAATCTAGGAAATTCACGAAAAGCAAAACCAAATGCTGTTTTATTAAGTGCTTCCAGGCATTCTTCTTCTTTACATAATTCGATTACATGAGGAAAAGTTTCTTTCCAGTATTTTTCTTCTTTTTCTAATGATCGTGTGTGTACGATTTCAACATTTTTATTGAAAGCATAACGCCGAAGGATAGAGTTGAGTTGCTGAGTCCATTTTTCTCCTATTTCCTCATGTCCTTTGTCTAAAATATTTTGAAAATCACTGTTTTCATATGTTCCATTCCAATCTTTTAGACATTCCTTAAGCCAATCTTTTGTATGTTGACTGTTAAGGTTGAGAAAACTACCCGCAACAAGGATTTTGACTTTAACTGGTTTACCGCGCGTAACACCGTCTAATATTGCATCTAAAAATGCTGGAAGTTGATACAAATCCATTTCTGGACTGATAGCGATAACAACTTCTTGACCTTTGAAATAAGAAATACCCGCGTTTCCTGTACCAGGAAACTGGACAGTGGCAAAGATGTTTTGATCTTGTTTTAGCGGTTCAAACATATTCTTTCCTACCTTTAACTTTCCCCTCGTGATGGCACTGATCCGGGAAGCTATTATTTTTTAGTAATTCATTTCTTACAGGAACGTTAGATATTTTACCTTGTATTTTTAAAAACAAGAGGTTTTGTTTTTAAATTTATCCCCATATTCAGTGATTTTTCTCAGAATAGCATAAGAACAACAAATCGCAGGACGAATAGCGGCGTCAAAGGAGCCGCTTTCGAATTTATATAAGTCATACGGGCGATCTTTTTGTTCATTTAAATCGTGAAAGAATATGACCGATTATTGCTTCCCGAACAATCAAAATTGTACAAAAAATTATCAACAGTTCAATTTGCCTTCATCTCTATCTGGTTTATCCTGCGCGCTTTAGCACTCTCCTTGTTTGAGTGCTAAACTTTGTTGGTTTAGAGGTATTTATGGGTACACAAATCAAGACATTGGACATGAGTTTCCCGATTGGGAGTTTGAATGCTTATATTCATCGCGCGAATCAAATTCCCATCCTATCCGCCGAAGAAGAACATGATCTAGCCGTCCGTTTTTATGAACAGAATGATGTCGAAGCCGCTCGTCGTCTTGTTTTGGCACACCTTCGTTTTGTCGTAAAGATTGCCAGAAATTACTTAGGTTACGGTTTGGCGCTGAACGACCTTATTCAGGAAGGCAATCTTGGTTTGATGAAAGCGATCAAGAAATTTAACCCCCAAAGAGGCGTTAAATTGGTCACCTTCGCGATCCATTGGATTAAAGCAGAGATTCATGAATTCATTCTTAAGAATTGGAAAATCGTCAAAGTCGCGACGACAAAGGCACAGCGAAAATTGTTCTTTAATCTACGAAGTTTAAAAAAACATTTGAACTGGCTTTCTAATCAAGAAGTCGATGAAATTTCAGAGACATTGAATGTGAAACAATCGACTGTGCGCGAGATGGAAATACGGATGTTGTCCAACGATACAAGTTTAGACGCGCCTACGGATGATGAAGACAGTGCTTGGATTTCCGATTGTTACCTTGAAGATCAAGCTGCAAATCCAGCCGAACTTTTTGAACAAAGTAACTGGGCGAACAGCCGTCAAGAGAAGCTTCAAAAAGCATTATTAACGTTAGATACTCGTACGCGGGACATCATTAAACAACGTTGGGTTAATGAGAAAAAAAGCACGCTTCACGACTTGGCCAATCAATACAACTTATCCGCCGAACGCATTCGTCAAATAGAACAAGAAGCGTTCTTGAAATTACGTTCTTTGATCGTAGAGAGCGAGTAACCCGTATTCCTCCCCTATCATCATCCTTGTATGTGTTAGGTAATTCGCTGATTCAATTGAAGTTAAACCTATCCCATGTCCCGAAGGGGCAAAATAAGATAGCCCAGGGCGAAGCCCTGGGGGAGAGTCGCCACCTCCCAAGCCTATTTATTAACGTGCATTTTTGGATTCATACCGAAACGAGAATGACGGCAGCAAGCACCTTCTCTATAATGCCGCGCTTTCTATCGACCCCAGGAGAAAACACTATGAAAATCTTTCTTTTTTTACTTTTTATTTTGATCGGTTTAGGCGCTTGGTTTGTTTCGATTTATAACAAACTGATCCACCAAATTGAGGCTATTCGTAACAACAAAAAGCAGATCGATATTCAACTAGACAGAAGATATAAAGTTTTTGAATCACTCATTAACGTCGTAAAAAAATACATGGACTATGAAAAAACAACTTTAAAAGAAGTCGTTGCATTGCGCTCACAAGCTCAGAAAGCCGCTGCGAGCGGGGATGAATCTGGCCGCATTAATGCAGAAAATGCAATTTCGAAAATTGCGGGAGGAATTAATTTGGTTTTCGAACAATATCCAGATTTAAAAGCGGATAAAAACGCGCTTCAACTTCAGGAAGAAATTGTTAGCACGGAAAATAAACTCGCTTTTTCAAAGCAGGCTTATAACGACAGCATCGAAACATACAACGCCACGAAACGTTCTTTCTTTGAATCATTCATTGTGCGCATGTGTTCAGACAAGCTGAACGAGACATTTGTCTATTGGAGTTTGCCGGAAGGGAAAGTGGAAGAACAAGAAGCCTACACAGTTAAGTTGTAGTCTCTAATGAACCCTTCCTACGATTTAAAACAAACCAGATCCGCTGATTGGCGTGCACAACTTGTCACCAATCAGCGGCGCACTTTTTTTGTTATCGCTTCATTTGTCTTGATCTATCTTGCTATTGGTTTTCTAGTCGATCTGATTATTCACGGTGGATTTGATGGAGGCATGGACCCTCAACATCAGCTGGGTTTTGTTTTTCAACAATTAATTACTTTTCAAACGATTCCGTATGCAACCATCACGATGGCCGTTGTGGCTGTTGTTTCCTTGTTCGTTACATATTCGTTGTATGATCGATTGATGCTTTTAGGAACACAGCATCGAGAAATTACTCCTCAAACCGCACAATCTACTGCAGAGCAACAACTGTATAACGTGGTTGAAGAAATGCGCATTGCTGCAGGTCTTTCGTATCTTCCAAAGATCTTTGTGATCGAGGCGGATTACATGAACGCTTTTGCGAGCGGGTATAGCGAGAAATCTGCAATGATCGCCATCACTTCAGGGCTGTTAGAAAAATTAGATCGCGATGAATTACAAGCTGTAATAGCACACGAGCTAAGCCACATTCGCCATGGAGACATTAAGCTGACACTGACAGCCGCTATCTTGAGCAACATCATGCTTATTGTGGTGGATATGCTGTTTTACAACATGATTTTTAGCAGTAAGAGCGATGATCGACGCGGCAATAATAATTTATTCATTATTATTATTTTGCTTCGTTACTTATTACCACTGACGACCGTTCTATTGCTTTTATTCTTGAGCCGAACGCGAGAATTTATGGCAGATGCAGGCAGTGTTGAATTAACGCGTAGTAACCAGCCGCTTGCGCATGCTTTAATGAAGATAAGTGATGACCATGCAGAACATTCTGAGAAGTATCAGAAAGAATATGCGACGACGAAGTATGAAAACATTCGACGCGAAGCCTATATCTTTGATCCTTTTTCAGCAGGGGTTCATCCAGTAAAATCTTTTTCTACTTTATTTTCGACGCATCCTTCATTGGATGAGCGTTTAAAAGCCATTGGGTTTGATTTGAAATGAACCAACATCAAGACGCTGAAAAGAAGATCCGAATACAATTTGAGCAGGTTTTAAAAAATTTAGATTACTTTAAGAAAGCGATTCGACATTTTCTTGCAGAACAGAAACTGAGAAAAATAAGCGTTCCTGCGCGAGCTGAAGACACAGAAGCTCCAAAAGAAGAACAATCAAAGGAAGTTGTCCCGCATGTTCCGCATATGGCGAGGAGTAAAACACTAGACGAAGCATTGATAGAGAATGCTCGTTTGAAACAAGAAAATGAGTCACTAAAGAAGATCGTTGGCTCGTTGCAGTCACTTAAAAAGGAAAAAACGACATGAAGCATTTGAAACCGGTCGGAATTATTTTTCTTTCACTTCTCATTATGGCGGTTTTTTCTTTTGCTCATGCAGAAAAGAAAACGTTGCCAGAAGGAACTGTTTCCAAACCGTGGAGCTTTTTTTATAGCAAGCAATGCCCTGCTTGTAAGCGTGTTGAAAAATATTTGAAGAGCCATCCTCTGCCGGCTGACTTTCCAATGGCGCGCAAAGATGTGTTGGCTAGTAGAAGAAATCTCAATGAGTTAGTTGCTGCTGCGAAAGTCTGTCGTTTATCAACACGTAATATTCAAATTCCACTTTTCACAAATGGAGCGCTCTGTTTTTCAGGCGCTACTGAAGTGATTTTTTATCTACAAACATTAGAGAAAAAGCAAGATGCGAAAAAGTAGTTTCCTATCAATATGCTTAGGAGGAACTCTCATCCTCTCAGCAAAAGCCTTTGCCGTTTGTCCTGTGTGTACCATTTTTGTGGGCGCTGGAATCGGGCTGTCACATTGGCTTGGCATTGATGACAGCGTGACGGGTCTATGGATCGGCGGTTTTATTGTTTCATTAATTATTTGGACCGTTGCTTGGTTCGATAAAAAAAATATTCGTTTCAAAGGCAGAAAAATACTCATCACATTGCTTTATTACGCTTCTGTCGTTGTGCCTCTTTATACGTCAGGAATTATCGGCCACCCGCTCAATAAACTTTGGGGGATTGATAAGCTTGTTCTTGGCATTCTTCTTGGAAGCATTGCCTTTTCTTTAGGCGCATTGGGGCACCAAATGCTTAAAGCAAGGAACAATAATCATGCGTTTTTTCCATTTCAGAAAGTTGTTATGCCGATTCTTCCATTGTTGGTGTTAAGCGTATTTTTCTATTTTTTGACTTGGTAATTGAGTAAAGAGGTGATTCATGATCGATACGAAAAAATTAGATAAATTCGTGAAAGAAATTGATGACATGAAAAAGAAAAACAAAATGGATTTATCTTCAGACCAAGATTTATCCGTTGGCATCATGGATTTAATTTCTCTTGAACAGCATTTTTTCTTCTCTGGCGCAAAGACGGGGAACACTCAGTATTACGACATCATTAACGAAGTGCGTGCTATGCGAAAAGAGTTAATGGTGAAGCTTATTCCGCATTACCAAGGCGAGGAATGGTGTATCTCCAAACATTTACTCTCAGCTTCAATGCGGTTTATGGAAGTTGGGACGAAGCAATTGGATTTAGGCAACAAAAAAGATGCCTATGCATTTTTTCAAAAATCTTATGATCTTTATTCCCTGTTCTGGGGAATTAATATGAAACTCATCGACCTTAAGGAAGTTAAAAAGATTGATGAAGAGGCGTTGGATGTGAAAGACCAAAGCAAGAAAAGCCTTTTCAAAAAGCTCGGCGCTATCGTAAAACACGCCGTCGATTGTTGTATTGAGTAAGGATCTTGAGACGCGATTTATCGCGTCTCTACGTTTTTAGATTGATCGTTATTTATTTCGCAACTTTAAATCGTGGTATTGGCAGATTAGGGTGGTTACTGTCCATGGGATGGTGATCAGGAGACTGATCCCCAGAAGGATGTGCCCCATAGTGCTTATGTCGTGAATGGAATGCCCTATTGTTGGCAGTAAGATCGGGTGTCCAAAGAGAAGTTCCATGATTTTTGCAGCAGCAGCTTGCAATATAAAAGGCGGCAACATTACAACAAATGTTCTCCACCAGTGATGGCGTATAAGTTCGTAGCTCTTTTTAATCGCATTCCATGGCCCGTTGTTTTCAATCACGATAAAAACAGGAAAGAACATCAGGGCGATAGAAAGATAAATTCCTGGAATGATGAACAGCACCAATCCGATCATGATGAAAATCAGACAGAACCAAGTGGCTATAAATACAAATGGAAATTTTCGTATTCCTATGACGAAAGATTGCCATTGTGTGCGAATCGCGTTGTTTGCAGTGTGTATGCACTGGTCAATAAGTCCCGCAAAGAACACCATGACGCAAGCGCCAAAGATGAACTGCAATAAGATCAAAAGATGCGTGTAATGTTTGGGTTGCATCATCACATTGTGTTTCCAAAACACAATATAGGTATGGAGCACAACGTTTGGCGCAATGAAAAAAATTGTGTAAAAAAATGTGAAAGGCAAGAGCGCTAGAAAGGCCAATTTATAAAGTTTTAAACTGTCTTTAATGACGTTGAGAATAGGCTGTGATTGCTCTGATAAAGTAAACATTCCTGTGTCTCCTTAAAGCTCGTTGTTTCTAGATAGCGATGTCTTCGAACCAAAGTTCCTTATGTGTTTCGATAAATGTTTTCATCATTTCGATCGCTTCTTTTGAATTTAAATTAATGAGTTCAACACCTTCTTTTGAAAGTAGCTCTTCATCCCCTAAAAAATTAACGTTTTCAGCGAGCACGACGCGTGGAATTTTAAATAAGCGGATGGCTCCGGAGCACATAGGGCAAGGAGATAAAGTCGTATAGAGCGTTGCTCTCTCATAATCTTTTGCTTTGAGTCGCCCGGCCTCTTCAAGGCAATGGATTTCCCCATGCAAGGTTGGGCTTTCTTTTTGTACACGTTGATTGTGTCCTTTCCCGACTACTTTTCCGTCGATAACAAGACAAGAGCCAATTGGAATGCCTCCTTCGGCTAAGCCTTTTCTGGCTTCTTCCATAGCAACTTCCATGAATTTAACATCTTCTGGTTTTGCGGACGCATATTTGACAGCCATTTTGTATTCCTCCTGTGGTTTGGTCTGCGCGATCATACCTTTCGTTTTCGTTTGCGCGAAAGTTCTTCATCGTTATTCCCGCCTTCACCGTCATCTCCGCCTTCACCGTCATCCCCACCTTCACCGTCATCCCCACCTTCACCGTCATTCCCGCAACCTCTTCACCGTCATTCCCGCGAAAGCGGGGATCCAGATTTAATATCTCTTTTCTGGATTCCCGCCTACGCGGGAATGACGGTGAAGAGGTTGCGGGAATGACGGTGAAGAGGTTGCGGGAATGACGGTGAAGAGGTTTCTAAAATGATGGCAGTAGTGCTAACAAAATATGTAATAAACCGAGTGCAAATGATGTTTTTGATGCTATTTTGTTTAAGAACGTTTGAGCCCTCCTTTATTTATTTCACCAAACGGAACACCTATGCAACGCAAATTAAGAAACATTGCCATTATTGCCCATGTTGACCATGGGAAAACAACACTCGTGGATCAGCTATTACAACAGTCAGGTACTTTTGACCAACGTACCCAATTGGTCGAACGAGTTCTAGATAGCAACGACTTGGAAAAAGAACGCGGCATCACGATTTTGGCGAAAAATACAGCCATCGAATGGAACGGTTATCACATCAACATTGTTGACACTCCAGGCCATGCGGATTTTGGCGGCGAAGTTGAACGAATCATGTCTATGGTTGATTCTGTTCTTCTGTTAGTCGATGCCGTTGACGGCCCTATGCCTCAAACACGATTTGTAACTCAGAAAGCTTTTGCTCAAGGACTCCATCCGATTGTTGTGATTAATAAGATTGATCGGCCCGAAGCTAGACCCGATTGGGTGTTGAATCAGGTATTTGATCTTTTTGTGAACCTTGGTGCTACAGAGGAACAACTCGATTTTCCGATTCTTTATACCTCTGCGATCAAAGGGTATGCGCTCAGCCATTTAAAAGATGAACCGAAAGATATGGCTCCTTTGTTCAAAATGATTGTTGAAAAAGTTCCGCCCCCGGATGTTGATTTGAATGCTCCCTTTCAAATGCAGATTAGTTCGTTGGATTATTCCAGTTATGTCGGAGCAATTGGCATTGGTCGCATTAAGTGCGGTACAGCAAAGAGCAACATGCCGATCACTTTAATTAATGCCCAAGGAGAAAAACGCAAAGGCCGTATCTTGCAAGTGTTCACCCATTTGGGGTTGGAAAGGCAAGAAGTCCCTGAAGCATATGCAGGCGATATTGTTGCGATTACAGGCATCGAGGATTTAAAAATTTCCGACACACTTTGTGATCCAAATCATGTGATTGCCCTACCGCCTTTATCGGTGGATGAGCCTACCGTTGTTATGACGTTTCAAGTGAATACCGCGCCGTTTGCTGGAAAAGAAGGGAAATTTTTAACGAGTCGCCATTTGAAAGAAAGATTGGAACGTGAGTTGATTCACAACGTCGCATTGCGGGTAGAACAAATGGACGATCCAGACAAATTTCGCGTGTCTGGTCGAGGCGAACTTCATTTGTCTATTTTGATCGAAAATATGCGCAGAGAAGGTTATGAATTAGCAGTTTCGAGGCCTGAAATTGTTACGAAGAAAATAGACGGTGTGACATACGAGCCGTATGAGCAAGTCACCGTCGATATTGAGGCGCAACATCAAGGCGTCATCATGGAGCAATTAGGTGCTCGCCAAGCGCAGTTGCAACAGATGCAGCCCGATGACAAAGGGCGCGTTCGTTTGGACTATATTGCTCCAACGAAGGGGTTAATTGGATTCCACACGGAATTTCTAATGCTGACCTCAGGAACAGGCATGATGCATCGCGTATTCGATCATATGGATGTTTTAAAAGAGTTTTCCATGAATCACCGAAAGAATGGAGTCATGGTTTCTAATGCAAAAGGGAAGTCGACCGGTTTTGCTTTGTTTAATTTACAAGAACGTGGACGCATGTTGATCGGCCCACAAACGGAAGTGTATGAAGGGATGATTGTGGGCATTCATTCAAGAGACAACGATTTAGTTGTTAATGTCATTAGAGGAAAGCAATTAACGAACATTCGCGCTGCTAGTTCAGATGAGAATATTATTCTGACACCTCCTATAAAAATGACGCTTGAACAGGCGCTCGATTTCATTGAAGACGATGAATTGGTTGAAATCACTCCCAAGCACATTCGCCTGAGAAAGAAACTTCTTACGGAGATGGACAGACGTCGAGCAGGTCGAACAGCAAAAGAGGACTAAGGTGCGAAATAACCTTATTTTTATGGAATAAATGTGTTCTTTTGCAGTATTAAATACCGCTTGCTAGCCCATTGCAAAATTCGTAACCTTGCTTGCTTTAAGCGATTCACATAGCTTCAAAACATTTCGGGGATCTTCATGAAAAAAATCTTTTTATCATTGAGCTGCATGCTCATTCTGTTTTTCGTGTCCCATGCATATGCGGCAGATTTGTTGCATGTGTACCAAGATGCTTTAAAGAATGACCCAACGTTTAAAGCTGCGCTCTCAACAAAAATGTCAACGGCGGAAAACGTTCCTCAAGCTATTGCTGTGTTATTACCTCAGATTAACCTGACCGAAACAGGGGGCTTGGGCAAGATACAAACACAAAGCACAGTTCTCGGCTATACAAGTGCGACCGCACGAACGCGTTCTTTAGATTTAGATTTAAGTTTGACGCAGAGCGTTTTCAATTTTGCAAATTGGCAAAAGTTAGCGTCAGCTAAAGAAACGGTTAAAGCGGCACAAGCTACTTATAACGCAGCGGCACAAGATCTCATGATCAGAACGTCTCAAGCTTATTTTGATGTTCTACAAGCTAAAGAAGTATTGCGGTATACGGGAGCTGAGAAAAAAGCGTTGTATCAAGAATATGTGCAAGCGGAGCAAAGCTTTAAGGTGGGCATTAAAACAATTACAGATGTTTATAACGCAAGAGCTTCTTACGACGATGCAATTGCTCAATACGTCCAGGCACAGAACACATTAGCAAATAAGAGAGAGGATCTGCGTAGTATCACGGGTGTTCTGTACACCGAATTAGCTCCTTTGAAAGTGAAGATTCCTTTAGTAGAGCCAACCCCAAGCAATATTAACCAATGGGTCAATGTTGCCATGCAACAGAATTGGCAATTGATTTCATCACGTTTCACGGCCAATGCTGCGCAGAAAGATATAAGTGCTGCTTTCGGAGGGCATTTGCCAACATTGGATGCATCCGTCAATTACAGTAATGACTACACACGTACGTTTGATGCAGGACGTACACGAGCGAGAGGGCCATCCGCTGAATTAGATTTAACAGTTCCTCTTTTTAGTGGGGGTGATGTGTCTTCAACAGTGCGACAAAAAGTAGCGGATTATGAATACGCGAGTGATATTCAGGATCAGACGTATAGGAGCGTTTTAAACTCCACCCGAAAATCTTATTTAGGCGTCTTAAGCGGCATTAGCACTGTTCGTGCGCAAAAGCAGGCAATTATTTCAAACCGCAGTTCTTTAAAGGGTATGCAAGAAGGGTACAGAGTGGGGACTCGTACAATTGTAGATGTGTTGAATGCACAAAGAGCGTTATATGAAGTGCAAAAGAATTACGCTATAGCGCGCTACTCGTACATCATGAGCGGATTAACGTTAAAACAATCAGCGGGTACGTTAAGTGCGAACGATCTGCAAGATTTGAATACGTGGTTACAGGTTTCACAAGCAATGCCAGATGCGGCTATGTCACCTGCAGTAACGTCGAAACAAAACACTTATGCGCGAGGCAATTACCTTCAAGTGGGCGTGTATTCAAAGAAAACTAATGCACAAAACATGGCGCGCGATATTCAACAAAAAACAGGATTGCGTGCGCGTATCGAAACGCATAAGACAGGTAAGGGTTTGATGTATTTTGTAAAGATTGGTCCTGTCGGCGGTCAAAAGCAGGCATTGCAAATCAGCAAGAAACTACAGGCGAAACATTTTCCAAAGCCTCTATGGGTAAATAATTAGACAATGAATAAAACAGCAACTCTTATTGACCCTGTGTCCTATAAATCGTTCCTTCAATTTTCAGAAAGGCTTTGTAGTGTTGCAGGAGCTGAAGAAGCATGCGTCTCCTTGCAGAGAAAATATGCGTTGAACTCAAATATCTTGTTACTTTGTTGTTGGGCACCTTTTCAGAATTATAGAAATCTAGAGATTGAAGATATTCATCGTATTGAAAAATGCGTGCTGCCTTGGCACGAAAAGGTTGTGTTGCACTTGTTGGAGTTATGTAACGTTTTTCCAAAATTAAAAATCAGTAAAAAAGCGGAAGATCTTTATTTTCTTGCACAAGAAAATAGACGGTATGCTGAAAAAATCGAACGACTTATTTTGCTGGAAGGGGTGGAAAATTTTCAGAAGGTCAATAATATGAAAAAAGAAGTGTTGAGCCTTGTTTTAAGCAATATCTTCAGTTATCTAAAAGCCCGCGAAGTGAACTTTCACAAAAACGATTTAGAAAAAGTGTATCGAATAGTGAAAGCGTGTGCTTAGAAAGTTTATCGAATCATCTGTAGGAGGTGTGTTATGAAAAAAAGTACGTTGTGTGTTTCTATTGCTGCTCTTTTAATGAGCTCCATGTGTTGGGCGGATCCGACGGCAACGTTGGTGAATGATACCGACTATTCGTGCCCTGGTTTTCCTGTGAATTTATCTCAGTGTGAAAAATCAGTTCCTGGAGCTGAAATACAACCTGTAGACGGTAGTATGAAACCTGTTGGAGACAAAATTGCAGTAGATGCTTCTGGGCCTGCGCCTATTTTTCAAAAGAGTGGATATGGCGCAATCGGTGTGTTGGTTGGGCCGTTCCCAGTGTCTTTGTTAGGAGCCTCGGAAGGCCAAACCTACTATGTTGTGACAGCAGCTGACGGGGGATACTCCATCGCTAAAACAGCGCCTTAACGTAGAAGCAGTATTTGTATTGAGAGAGGAAAGGATCTATGAGAATTGAAGCAGATCTCAAACTTGATTTTAAGGATGTTCTCATACGTCCGAAAAGGAGCACCTTAACCTCTCGATCTCAAGTTGATTTGAATAAGGATTGCAAGTTTTTAAACAGTAAAAAGCATTGGACGGGCACTCCAATTATCGCTGCCAACATGGACCATGTTGGCACTTTCGAAGTTGCGAAGGTTTTAAAAGAACACCAATTATTAACTGCTATACAGAAGTTCATTTCGCCGAATGAATGGAAAAAGATGAATAAAGCGTTTCCTGAAGTTGTAAAGAGTTGTTTCGTTAGCGTCGGCATTCATGAGAAAGACTTAGATCAATTAAAAGCTGTGTTTAAGGTGGTGGACACCGATTTCATCTGTCTTGATATAGCCAACGGATATGTTCAGGGCTTTATCGATTTCGTCAAACGTGTTCGGGAAGCGTTCCCTCATAAAGTCATTATGGCGGGGAATGTTGTGACGGGAGAGATGGTGGAAGAGCTGCTGATTGCCGGTGCAGATATTGTCAAAGTAGGTATTGGTCCTGGATCGGTTTGCACAACTCGCAAGAAAACAGGTGTTGGATACCCTCAATTGTCTGCTGTCATAGAGTGTGCTGATGCTGCACACGGTTTAAAAGGGCACGTGTGTTCTGATGGCGGTTGTACGGTAGCAGGCGATGTTGCGAAAGCATTTGCAGCAGGAGCTGATTTCGTCATGTTGGGCGGCATGTTTGCAGGACATGATGAATGTTCCGGTGAAATCATCGAAGAAGGCAGCAAAAAGTACAAACGCTTTTATGGCATGAGTTCTTCAGAAGCTATGGTGAAATATCATGGAGAAGTGGCCGAATACCGTGCGAGCGAAGGGAAATCTGTGAACGTGCCCTATCGCGGCCCCATCGAGTACACCGTGTTAGATCTTTTAGGCGGGATCCGTTCTACATGTACTTATGTAGGAGCGGCAAAGTTAAAAGAATTGTCAAAGCGTACGACATTTATTCGTGTGACCAAGCAAATCAACGATATCTATACACCGTTCCAAATCAGCGATTAATTACTCCAATCATCATTTTTGCGCGTTCGCCGTCATCCCCGCGAAAGCATCTCATCGTCATCCCCGCGAAAGCGGGGATCCAGTGATCAACCACGAACGAATGTCTTGAATTTCTTCCTCACAAACGCTGTGGGGCATCTCTGGATAAAGATGCCATTCCACGTTGTATTCATGACTGAATAAATCATCACACATTGCTTCTGCAATAGAGAGAGGGATCAATGTGTCTGCGCCCCCGTGTGCTAAAAAGATGGGAGTGTTTTGATTGTTTGGATTGATTTCGTAGTCCAAAGCATTTTGAAACAATGAATGACAAGACAAAGCGATAATGCCGCCCAACGTTTTTTCATGACGTAACCCGACATAAAGCGCAGTGGCTCCGCCTTGAGAAAATCCTGCAAGATAAACGCGCTGTGTTTTTATGCCGCGAGTTATTTCTTGTTGAATTAATTGTTTGATTGATTGCTCTGTTTCTTCTAATCCTTCCCAATGTTTTTGGGCTTCAAAAGAAGTTGTTTGAATGTCATACCAAGCTTGCATGCGCATTCCATTGTTGATGGTAATCGGGAGGGCGGGGGCTTGTGGAAAGATGAATCGAATGGGTAAAGAGGCGGGCAAATGCAATTCTTGCGGCACCTCGACAAAATCATCAGCATCGGCTCCTAAACCGTGCATCCAAATAATAGATGCCACAGGATTAGCTGAAGGATTGATTTCTATACATTCAAGTTGAGTCATGTTTTTTTGCCTTAAACATAGAGACGCGATGAATCGCGTCTCAAAAAAGAGAGAAAGAAAGACGCGATGAATCGCGTCTCTACGTGTGGGAATGATACCCTCGCGTTTTTATTTTGAATGAGAAAAAAGATGAAACGATTTCTTAGATATTCTGCTTTGGTAATGATTTTTTTCTTATTGAGTGGTTGCGGCCAGTCGGGACCTCTTTACTTACCTAAAACAGCTCATACGCAAACAAGTGCTCAACCCGCATAAACTTATTTGGCGTACATTTTTAATTTGTGTTTCCCGAACACAGTCATTTTTCGATTCACTTTGTCGTACACAGCATAGACATCGTAATGCGCCAATAAGCGATTCATGGCGACAGGAAATGTGACCCCTGCGATGCGTGTTTTTGTGAGCACTGGAAGATTCATCGGCGCTTTCCAGATCACTTGCCAATTGTATTTAGCAGCATTCTTCTGAACGACGTTTTTCAATGTGTCTTTATACGTTGTGATTTCGTAACGCGATCCATTTAGATATTTCGCAGGATAATCTGACTGACCTAAGGCTGGATTTGCAATGCGATTGGAGTTTTCTTGCAAGTAAGGGTTGGCCACTTGCCAAGTCGCAAAGGCGAGTGAAGAGAGCAAACACAAGCAGCAGCTAAACAAGAAAAGCGTTGATTTATGCATAAAAGAAATCTCCTGAAAATAAGAGCCGCGAAGTATAAGTGAACCCCTTTTTAAATACCAACGAGCCTTTGTATCGCTATGCCCGGCGAAAGCTAAGAATCCAGAAGAGAGACATATTTCCTCTGGATTCTTAGCTTTCGCGGGAATGACGATGAAACATACAAGATCCGCAATTTATCACCTCTCAAAAGAGGTCCTTCATCTTGTCAATTTTTATTTTTCTCTGTGGTATTTTTTTCTTATTAAGCTATTTTCAATCTTACGTGTAACGTTTTCCGACTTGGAACAACAGCATTACATGATTTTGTTAACGATATTTTGATAATAATAAGAAAGGAAAAATGTATGTTTTGGAAAGAAGGCAAGAAAGAAGACTTAAAGCGGCCTTTAACGAAAAGCGCTTTGAGGAACTTATTCGCAGACGTGAAAAGCTATATAGAAAAACATGGCAATATTAAATTCTCTGATCCGGAGCTAAGTAATATATTTAAAAAACATTCCTTCGAAAGGATCGAAGAACAAAACTCAATAAAAATTAAGCGCATAAATTATGGAACGATGCCTTTTACTGAAGAAGAAATAGATCTTACAGAAGTAGTTAATATCTATATGCAAAATAGAAGATCACTGTATTTAAAGATAAAATGATTGTTTTTCAATTTCTGTGCCCTTTC
>JAHJDF010000072.1 GCA_018812595.1 Gammaproteobacteria bacterium | reverse complement strand
TCCTGTGGACTAAACTTTCTCCTGATAACTCCATTCATCATTTTTCTCCTCTATTGGGAGAAATTTTAACATCTTCATTAACCCCTCTTTACTGTCTAGTTTTGGGGGACCACTTTAAAGAAAGCACTGAGAGATCAACGAGATGAATTATCACGAGTAGAAAATACATTTGGCGATTTAGGATTTGAAGCTGACGTACCAGAAACAGAAGCAGCCAAGAGGGCGCAGCAAGATCGTTTATCGAAGCAATGTTTTTGGGTGCTCTCCAGCGTTCGTCACGGTCCAAACGGCTCACGCATCGTCTACGGCGGCGTTCACGTAGAACCCCAAGTCAATGTTCTTCCCAGCGGAAGCTCACAACATCAAAGCACGATGAACTCGGCGTTTAGCGGGAATAGTGTTGATAGTGGCACTATTAAAGAAGTTAGAACTCGCTCGACGTTAGGTAGAGATGGCGGTCTTTCTGAAATCATTATTGAACGTGATTATTCTGGCAAAGCTATTTCTAGAACACATCGAGTTACTGTAGAAAGTGAAATCGTGCATCAACATCAAGATCATATTGGTGATTACGGAGAACGTAGATTTCCAGATGAATGGACTGGAACAAAAACAATTAATACGCCAGATATGGAAAATACATACGGTAATTTTTATAAAAGGAGAAACTCATGATTAAGAATGACAACTCTTACCGATTTAAGGATCAACAATCTTTTTTGTGGCAGTTATTATCGCTTTACTTTATTCAGCATTCTTTGCATGAAGTCATTCAATTGACGTCAACTTTACATGAACAAAAGTTTGAATTTTCAGATAGATTGGAAGTGCTACTTTTAGAACTATGGGAAACGCACGAACCCAAATACATAATTGAAATAGCTAAAGAGGTTATTAAACAGAATCTGTTTAATGTTGAAGAACATATTTTTATAGTAGCGATTTTGGTGGATCAGGGGCATTTAACTATTGACGAGTCTGTGCCATTTTTAAATTCAGTGAAAAATTATAGTTATACTGAATCTAATAAAATAATAAGAAACGTTATAGAGACAACATGGCTTGTAGCTGAAGATATGAGAGAAGGTTTTATGGCGCCAGGTGATGATAATATCTTGATTGACGCTCTTAAAGACGTGATAACTCTTTACAAAAAACGAAAATTTAAATCGGCATGATGCGGAGTTACCGATTTTCCTCTAGACACATTCAAGGTTGTTAAAAAAGTTTTAGAAAAAGGGGCTGTCCTTAATAAGGCAAAAATCGCTTATAGAGAAATCGATAATGATCACTATGTTTGTTTATGGCCCGAAAATTTAGCTGAATTCAAAGTGATTTAGCCGTTAACTTAAGAATTCATTGGCTATTAATTAATCTGGGAATTAGTAAAAAAGATAGCCTATGCTGACACTCTTTTCCTTAAACAATGCCAAACAAGCCGCGAAGTATTACGAGCAGGATAATTACTACCATAAAGGCTCAGTAGAATCGATTGCCGCTACGCATTGGTGGGGTAAAGGAGCTGAAGCTTTAGGCTTGGTGGACTATGTGGACCCCGAAAGATTCATCGAATTGCTGCGGGGTAAGATCGATCCTCACACGATCTTAGAACGCGTTCGCCATGACGGCGGAGTAGGGCATAAACCGGGTTATGACCTCACATTCTCCGCTCCAAAATCCGTTTCAATGCTGGTCGAAATCGGCAAAGACTATCGTATTTATGATGCTCACAATAAAGCCGTTAATGCTGCGCTTGAGTACTTTCAATCTACTGTGGCTATGTATCGCCACACCGTCGATTCTCACACTCAGATCAAAAAGGGAGACAACTTAACTGTTGCTAAATTTCGTCACGATACGAGTCGCAGTGTTGGCGACACGATCGATTGCCAATTGCATACGCATTGCATTGTCATGAATGCCATCGTGTGTGAAGACGGCAAATGGCGCTCTTTATTTGAAAAACCCTTTTTCGATTTCAAAATGGTAGGCGGCATGATCTATCGTTCAGCACTAGCCAAAGAGTTAAAAGAGCTGGGTTATACAATTGAAAAAACCCGTGAAGATGGTTTGTTTGAAGTCGCTGGATTTACCCGTGAACACATTGAGGCGTTTTCGCAACGCCGAGTAAAAATAGTTGAAGTGATGAAAGAACAGGGGCTATTTGGAGCGCAGGCAGCTCAAGCAGTCACCTTGGGCCTCAGAGAATATAAAATCGCAATCGATCGTGAAAAACTAGAAGCACATTGGCAAGAAAGAATCCAAGGGTTAGGGGTCGATCTAAACGAGATTATTAAGCTCGCCAATCATCATCAAAAATCTGGTATCAACAAAAACAATGATTCCAAACTGATAGCAGATCAAGCCGTGCAATATGCCATTGATCATTTGGGTGAGCGTCAGTCGGTTTTCTACGAAAAAGACATCATCAAAACTTCACTGCAATATGCACTGGGCGAAATCCAAGTAGCGGACGTACATCAAGCCATAGAGCGATCTCAGAAAAAAGAACAGCTAGTTTCTCTGGGTCGACACCAACACCTTGCTCTCTACACCTCACCAAAAATCATCGCTCAAGAACAGCGCATCGTTGAGATCATGCAACTTGGCAAAAACGAATGGGATGCCATTGCTTCCAAAGAGGCAGCAGAGCTTTATATTAATGATCTCACTCGCACCATGCCCGAAGGTAAGCAGCTTACCCATTGCCAAACTAAAGCGATTCGTTTTCTAAGTACCCATACGGATCGAGTCGTCGGCGTACAAGGTTATGCCGGTACCGGTAAAACCACCCTGTTAAACGCCGTGTGCCGTATTGCGGAAGCAGCAGGTTACCGTATTCGCGGTGCAGCACCCAGCGCCTCGGCTGCCGATGTGTTACGCACCGATACGGGCATCACCACTGAAACTCTATCGGGCTTATTACTCAGTCTGCAAAAAGAAGAGCCATCACAAGATTCAATTAGAAAACCTGAGATCATTATTCTTGATGAAGCATCCATGGCATCCACTCATCAAATGTACGATCTGTTAGAGCAGGCGGAACGCCTTAATAAACGCATTTTTTTGGTGGGGGATCGCCAACAACTTCCCGCAGTAGAAAATGGTGCGCCTTATAGTTTATTGCAAGACGAAAATATGGCGTTCACCACCCTTACTGAAATCGTACGTCAAGAAGCAAAAGACTTAAGTTATGCGGTAAGAGAAACCATCCATGGCGACATTGGCTATGCCATGCAAGCCATCGGCAATGAGGCGTTCATTGAAAAAAACAGCGATGGCGAAGCCCTATTTAATCCAGAAAGCACAGTTAATGTCATTGCCAATAAAAACGAGCGATTGCAAACAATAGCCAATACCTACTTAGCTTTAGAAACAGAAAAGAAAGAAAACACACTTGTGCTATTGGGTTCAAATGAAGATCGACAAACAGTTAATGGCATCATTCGCGACGGTCTCAAAGAGCAGGGCGTTATCACCGGCGAGGAAGCACATGCCACCATCCTACAAAGCAAAGGCTTAACCGCGATTGAACGCACCCATCTCTACAATTATGAAATCGGCGATATTGTGAGATTCAATAAAGCCTATCGTTCTCTAGGGATCAAACGTTATGACTACCTCACCGTCATCGGTATGGATCGTGAAACAAACGAATTACTACTCGATCGCCAAGGGAAAGAGATTCGTTGGCAACCTGGAAAAGCAGCTCAGTCAAAAGGCGGAGCTGCTGAGGTATTTACTCAAGCTGAACGCACACTCGCAGCAGGCGATTTTATCCGTTGGACACAGAACAAAAAGACGCAAGAAATCTATAACACTGAAACTGCTCGGGTGTTTGCAGTCAAAGGAGATATAGCTCAAGTTAAATTACGCAATGGCAAAACCGTTGAATTGGATCTCACTCAATCCATTAACAGTCATTGGGATTACGCTTGGGTCTCAACCATCTATGCAGCACAAGGCAAAAAAGCACGCAATGTGATCGCGCAACTTGAAGGAGCAAATCCTAATTTAACGAATTACCGTTCGTTTTATGTCACCTTGAGTCGAGCAGTAAACAGCATTCATCTTTATGTGGATGATTTAGATCAAGCAATCAAAGCAGTCAAAACACACACGGGTGAAAAATCAAATGCCACTGAATTTTTAACGGCACACAAAGCCAAACAGCAATTCGAAAAACATCTAAAAACAGCCTATTTAAAACTCGATGGCAACATTCATGAGGTCCCGAATGAATGGGAACGCCTGGTGCATTTAGCCAAGCACTACGCAAGTTTTGATGACTTAAATAAAATCCACCTGATTGCACCCGATTTCAAAGACCGAACGCGATTAAATGCACTCATCCGCGAAGAGCTAAAAGAGAAGCATCGAATTAGCAATCAGGACATTGAGGTAGAACGTTTACGCAAATATCGTGTTCGCAGTAATGACCAAAACATGCAGTTCACGAAAGGCACGGTAATAGGATTTGATCGGGGCTATAAAAAATATGGAATCAAGAAGGGCAGCTATTTAACGGTAGAGGACGTCCATCTCATTGAGAATAAAGTGACTCTTCGGCCTTCTGGTGGAGGCAAAATAACACTGGATATTCCATTTCTAGTTGAACGCCAAAACAAAGACATCGAAGTTTGCAAAATTGATCCACTGAAATTAGCCGTAGGCGATGAAATTATTTGGACGAAGAATTATAAGAAAGATCACATCCTACAAGGCCAGCAAGCTAAGGTCAGAGAAATAACCAATACAACGATCACATTAGAATTAGCCAATCATCAAACCATGACCTTAAACAACCATGACCCGCGCGCTATGCATTGGGACTATGCCTATGCCAAAGGCATTGATGCTCCAGTGCCAAAGCACTATGACGTTGGCTTAGCACATTTAGATGAACGCACAAAATCACCTGCCAGAATCCAAGCGATTTTTGGTGCTATGGGAGGCGCTAAAAATGGGGCTTATATTTATACCCACAGTAAAGACTATGTCGTCAATCAATTACAAAAAGCAGCAGAACAAGACGCTAATCTGCAATCATCACAAAACCAAAACATCGAAAAAGAGATCTATCAAGCATTAGAAAAATTCGAGCAATCAAGAAGAACGGTCAGTAAAGCCTGGGTCACTTATTTTGAGAATAAAAAAGCAGGTGTTGCGACAGAAGATAATCTAAGAAATGCCCTTATTTTAGATCGCGCCCATGCTGAACTCGCCCATCAACTCATCCAGGATAACGAGTTCAATCAAACTGAAATTGCCTCTCTGGGGTTTAATTTAAAGCGGATGCGAAAGGATGCAGACAAACATTTGAAACACACGAAGCAGCTCGAGCGATTGAAACTGACGCGAGAGGAGAGAAGAGATGCTGCGATGCTTGATGCCTATTTGGCTTACAACCAACAAGCTCGGCAGTTATGGCAGCGAATGGATCGCGCGAAAGCGAACGGGCTCAAGCCGCAGCAAAGTAGTTTTGCCTTTGCAACGCATGTTTCTAGATTACGCAATGAACTGGCACAAGAAATCGTATTGCACCCGGAACGATTCGATCGATGGACCGTTCAGTTATCGACGCAAACCAAACAACGGATTGAAGAGCACGCGCGTCAATACACCCAGCGACTTGAACAAATCCTCCAGCGTCGACGCATTGTGCAAACCAAAGATTGGCGTGCAGTCATTCAAGACGACCAAGATCACGGGTCGAAAGGACGATCGATTCAACACAGGGCTTTCAATCAACCGCAAAGAACGTATTGGGATAAAGAAAGGGTGCTGCGTGAAGTGATGCCAAAGGCGGAGGAAATTGTTTCTAGTCTGATTACAGAAGAGAAAAACAATCGCTTATCGAAGGGCGACCAAATTGTTTGGGGCAAAAAACACGGTTCGGTGCATTTGCATGTGTCGGGAAGTAAAGAAGGCGTCGTGAATGATTACGAGCGTGGGATTCATGGCGATGTGATTCATTACTACGCCAGGATGCGAGGGATTGATTGGTACGACTCGCTTGCAGAACTTGCGGCAAGGGTTGGATTGGATCCTTATCGCACTAGTCTTAAACCCCTTCGTGTTTCGAAAGAAGAAGAAAGAAGGAGAGAGCAAGCGCTCCTAACCGAACAAAAACGCCGCCATAAAATGCGGATGCTGGCTCAAAAAACCTGGAATGAGGCACAGCCTCTTCAAGGTACTTTGGCAGAACGTTATTTAAAAAAACATCGAGCGATCAATTGTGATTTAAGTCGATTGGAAGTGCGTTTCCATCCCAAGGCGCCCAACGTTATTAGTTACCAAGAAGGCAAAGTCAGGGTAGGGGACCGACGCCCCGCGATGTTGGTTTCTTTCATCAATGCAGCCGATGAATTGACGGGGATTCAATGCACATATCTGGATAAAGAGACCGGCAACAAAGACAAGGAAGTAAAAATAGGCAAATGTTCTATCGGTCAAATCTGGGGTAGCGCAGGCGTGATCTATCGTGGAGGAAGCGAGAAAGTTATCGTAGGCGAAGGTGCTGAAACCGCAGCGAGCCTCATAGCAGCCGCGCCCGATAGTTCGATCTACATCACCGGTGGAAACATGCAAAACGTCGGGAGTTATGATTTCTTAGCGAAACAACACCACACAAAGGAACTGCACATCGCCGCAGATAACGACCTGTCCTTCGAAGCCGGAAGCTGGAAAGCCACCGAGGCAGGAGCAAAGAAACTAGCTGCCAGCGGCATCAAGCCATTAGTAGCCAGACCAGAAACTATCAAAAACAGCAAAACCGACTATAACGATGTGCTGAAGCGGTACGGTACAAACGAAATGAAAAGGCAGTTCGTGCCTTTGTTTACTATGGATGTCGTGGGGCAGGTTAAGGATGAAGTCAAGTTGGTGCCTGTTTTTGAAGTAGCAAAACAAGTTTCAGATAAAGAACAGGAACAGCCTTATTGCATTCTTAGTAAAATTCCAGAAATCGCTTTGTCACCAGTGAGTAAACATAAAGGAAATAAAGAGGTGGAAAATATACAATAATAACCTTTAGAAGGTATTGAAATGCAT
>JAHJDF010000071.1 GCA_018812595.1 Gammaproteobacteria bacterium | reverse complement strand
GTTAGTCTGTTATGACCGAGCCGGACGATTGATAGAAAATGTTGCCGCGTAAATGTCCGACGCAGCAAAACAAAACCGGACAGTTTATTTGCTCTAAAACCGGACATCTTTATTTGTTGCTAACAGAAAGTCACATTGTCGAAAGATCGGGACTTCTGAAAAGATTTTGACGACGCGATTCCCTCCTCTATTCCCTTGCATCAAACCAACATTTCAAGACTATTTTTGCCACAAGACCGAGTATTTTAAATCTCTCGAAAAGCGAAAATTTTTAAGACAATTGTTTCATTTCCTAGTGAAAACTTAATTTTTTATAAAAAAATTTTCCAAAAAATTTCACGCTTTTAAGAAAACTTTAAGAAAAGTCTGTTACCTTTTTTGTAAAGTTCCTTAATAACAATAATAAAAATAAAAACTAAAAAAATGGCACCTTCTGATTCTTTTGACATCTTGATTAACGCTGTAATACAGCAAAAAGAAAATACACGATTAGTCTACTGTCTTAGATATAAATCACCTGAAGATTTACGCAATTCCGTAAACAGCTATGAACGTCTTATTACTTTTTTAAACAATCTACCAGAAAAAGATCGTTTCAAATTCTGCGACCTCCTGGGTACAGAGCACCTTAAAAAACTGGTTCAAACAGAAAGTAAGGAGAAGACTCTACTCGAAATAATGGATCAAAAAGACCATTTATCCTTACAAATAAGGCTCGAATCCTTTGATGAATTCCTCAAGCACTTACCAAAGAAGGAATTTCTTCAAAAAAGAAACCTTCTTAAATCAAGCGATTATAAAAACATCATTGCTTACGATTTCGAGAAGCTACATAAAATCTTACTAGTCATGACAAAACTAAATCACCTGGAGAATTTTTGTTATTTCATAGGCCAACAATATCTACAATCTACTATCGTTAATCTTGGTCATCTCGATACTGTTCTTTTGCTATTCCCTAAAAAACGCCAATTGTCATTATGCAACTTTTTGGGCCAAGAACTTGTTAGAAGTCTTATTAACTCCTTCCAAGAATTTAAAAACTCCCCCTGTATGTTGAACGAAAATAAAGATGAGTTCTTGAAATGGTTGATTCCAACACCCTTAGCATTTGAAACCTTACTATTGCAGTTTCCAGGAAACGACCGCATCGACTTCTGTCGATGGCTCGATCTTTCTTTCTTAAAAAAACTCACCAAGGGAAATCAAGAAAGCGCGCAAACAATTGCTTCAGTACTACCTCAAAAAAACTGCTTCGAATTCTTTAAACAATTAGGTCAACAATATTTACGGTCTACGGTTTTCTCTCTCGATAAACTCAATAAATTTTTATTTCGATTTTCTAAGGAAGATCGACTGCCATTATGCAAACTTTTAGGTCAAGACTTTGTAAGCAGCCTTATTCACTCCTCGCAAGAATTCGAATGCCTTCTCCGGCAAGTTAACGAAAATACAACTGAGTTCTTGCAATGGCTGATCCCAACTCTACAAGATCTCGCAACCTTGCTTTCACAATTTAAAGAAGACGATCGCATTAACCTCTGTCGATGGCTTGATCTTTCATTTTTAGAAGAACTCATTGGAGATGATCCAGAGAAAGCGCGAACAATTGCTTTGGCACTACCTCAAAAAGACCGATTTGAATTCTGCGAACGATTAGGCATTGATGTCTTCTACGATCACAGTTTATTAAGCACTCTTTTCAAGGATTACCCATTCCAATCGCTACTGCCTGAAGAACAATACACAGAACAACGTATTACAAAAAAACTACGAGAAATTGCAGAAGAGAATATTCCGAAAGCCGAACAAGAAATTATCCGCTTCAAATTCTGGGCAAAAGCTAACAATCGAGATTTCAACGAAAGAGAAATGAAAGAATTTGAAGAAGAAATGGAAGAAAACCGTGGTATCGGTTTTCTCCCTAAATAATGCGAATTAAGACGAAACTGTTTGCACACGAGCACCGTCTTGTAAATTGTCCTGTCCGGACACAACAATGACATCGCCTTTTTTTAACGCCGAGCGCACGGACACAAAACCCTCGTGCAAAGCTCCTGTCGTTACTGATACAGCTTCCGCTTTTCCTCTCACTACCCGATAAACAATCGTACTGTCTAGACGCTTTACGATGCTTTGTTCAGGAACCACCAACATCTTTCGTTCACGACTAAGTACTTGTCGAACATTTACGTAAATGCCAGGAGACAACACGTTATCAACATTTTTCACCTTTGCCTGCAATACAACCGTGTGCGTATCCGGATCAACAGAAGGCGCAATATAACTAACCACGCCCACAAACACCCTATCCGGAAAAACAGTGGATTTTAAAGAGACCTTTTGGCCTAACTTAATTTTTCCAAGGTCATTTTCAGGCAATGAATAATCAACAACCAAAAGATGTCGATCGATCAAATCAACTAACGTTTGACCGGCTTTCACAAAATCACCCGCATGGATTATTTTCTCGCCTAAATATCCATCAAACGGTGCTCGAATCGAACGCTTCATTAAGTCATCTTTAGCCGTTCGCATTGCAGATTCTTTAGCCTGTAAATCTCCTTGCAATAAATCCACATCCTGTTGCGCCACATAGTGCTTCTTCAACAATTTCAACGCCCGTTGATATTTCAAATTTGCGACTCGATAAGTCGCCTCCGCCGAAACCGCTTCTTGTCGCGCCTTCACATCATCTAATTGAATAAGTAAATCGCCTTGATGCACATACTGACCGCTATCAAATTGAATAGATTTAATATAACCATCAACTTCCGGACGCAAACTAGTCTTGTTTAACGCACTTAAAGTACCAAGCGTTTCGACAACATCCGGCCGCATTTGTTCTTGCACCGTTTGCACAGTAACAGGCACAGCCGTTGTTTTAGGCGTGTTTGTTTTGTGCCTCAATTTAAAGAAGCCAAAAATCGCTATCACGATTAGCAACGCAATCAATAAAAATGAATAGATTGTGTTTTTTTTCATGTTTTAACCTCATATTTCATCTTGTTGTCATTCCCGTAAGTTCTTTGTCATTCTTAGCTTCGGCGGGAATCCAGACCTCTCGTCATTCCCGCTTTCGCGGGGATGACGATGGGGCCCGCAAGGATGACGACTTGGTGCCTTTCCAAGCATAACAAGCATTACGACAGTGCCCCTCGATTACGCTTAAAATGAGCTAAATACGTGTATGCAATCGGCACCAAAATCAGCGAGAAAAAAGTACCAAACATCAATCCCGAAATAATCACCCATCCAATTTGCATACGACTGTTTGCTCCTGAACCTGTTGCAAGCGCTAAAGGCAATGCACCCAACACCATAGCTCCTGTCGTCATCAAAATCGGCCTCAAACGCAAAGTCGCCGCCTCGGTAATCGCTGTAGTAATCGACATCCCTTCCCCTAAACGCTGATTCGCAAACCGTGTAATTAAGATGCCATGCTTTGTAATCAAACCAACCAACGTCACCAACCCAATATCCGTATAAATATTTAATGACCCTCCGATCAGCCACAAAGCAAATCCACCACCAATCACCGACAAAGGCACCGTAAATAAAATAACGAACGGATCAATAAAGCTCTCAAACAACGCCGCTAGAATCAGATAAATAAACACCAGCGCTAAAACAAAAATCAAATTCATATCGCTGCTGGTTTCGAGCAGGTATTTTGTTTTTCCTTCAAAAGCATATTTCATATCGCTAGGCAACCAACCCGATAAATTCGATTGCAGCAACTGTACGATCGAACTGAGTTTATACCCCGGCAGCAATTGAGCCGTGATTTCCGTAGCCCTTAATCGATCGTAATGATTCAAAGAACTTTGCGTCACGATCGATTTCAACGAAACAAGCTCGTTCAAAGGCACCATTTTTCCGCTCAAGCCTCGCATATAAAATCGCTGAATCGCAGAAGGGTCCGCCAAATCAGTAGCTTGCGCCTGCACGATCACTTGATAACTGTTATTTCCTAAATAAAAGTCAGTAATGTGCGATCCACCCAATAAAATCGCTAGCGTTTCATCGATTTCTTTTACATTAATGCCTTCCGTTTGCGCCTGGTCCCGATCCAATTGAATGTCGTATTGCTGACTATCGAATTTCATATCGCTATCCACATTCGTTAAACCCGGAATTTGTTTCAACTTGGCCACAAGAATCTGAGAAGTGCGATACAGAGATTCATAATCTCCCGTCGACATAATTTCCAAATTCAAATCATGAGAACGCATTCCAGAAGAAAAACTCATAGGAAAGAAAAAGCCTGAAAGGCCAGGGATGTTGTGCACCTGCATCATCAAATCATTCGATATTTGATTGGCTGATTTTTTGCGTTTTTCGATGGGGCTCAACAACAGAAACAAGTTCGAATTGTTTTGCCATGTAAAACTATAAACTGTTTGTATATTTGAATTCGCCGAACACACTCCTTCCAGCTGTTTCGTAAAATTCAGGGTGTAAGTCGAATTAGAACCGGTTGCCGTGGTATACGGCCCAAAAATCATTCCGGTGTCTTCTTTAGGCATAAAGTCTTTGGGCAATGAATGAAAAAGAAACCCTCCACCTGTCGCAATCGCCAAACAAATGAGTAAAACAATAATGCGCTTATGAATACAGTAAGTTAACAGTTGCCCATAGCGCTTTCTTAACACATCAAAAAATTGCTCTAATTTTTTTGCATAAAGATTCTGTTTTTTGACAGGCTTCAACATCATGGCGCACATGCTGGGCGTTAACGTCAACGCCACAAACCCAGAAATAAAAACGGCCCCTGCTAATGTGAATGAAAATTCTCGAAACAAAATGGCTGTTCGCGTTTGCATAAACCCGATGGGGGCATACACGGCGATCAATGTCAGCGACATGGCAATAATCGAAAAGGTGATTTCATTGCTGCCCACTAACGCTGCTTTAAAAGGTTGTACGCCCTTTTCGATATGACGATAGATGTTTTCTAACATCACGATCGCATCATCCACAACTAATCCAATCGACAACACAATAGCCAACAACGTGAGCAAATTAATTGAGAAATTAAATGCAGCAATCACGCCAAAAGCACCTATCACACAAATAGGAATCGTAACGACCGGAATAGAAACAGATCGCAAATCGCCTAAGAACAAAACAATGACAAACAACACACAAAGCACAGCAAGAAAAATAGACAAATAAACTTCATGCACCGCAGCCTTAAAAAACCGCGACATGTCTTGAGGAATTTGTATTTTCATACCGGAAGGCAAAGAGTTTTTTAATTGTTGAACCACCGAATGAAGCGCAGCCGATGTGTCGATAGGATTGCCGCTTGCATCTAAATAGACATTAATTCCAACCGCGGTTTCACCGTTAATACGTGCATAAAACGGATCATCCTGTAAACCCAGTTCTGCTCTTCCAACATCTTTCAAACGAACAATGCGTCCATTTTTGCTGAAAATAATGAGTTGATTGAACTCTTTAGAGGATTTCAGCTGTGTGTCTTCTGTGATCGGAAAAAACATTGTAAGACTTTTAAATTCACCGGCAGGCGATTGCACATTGCTGTTTTCAATCGCCGTACGAATGTCTTGCACGGTCAAGTTATAGGCTGCCAATTTCTGTGCATTCAACCAAATACGCATGGCGTATTCGCTCGATCCCCAAATGTCGATATCCCCAACACCATTAATTTCTTGGATTTTATCTTTCACATAATGCTCAACATAATCACGAATCTGAGCGGGTGCTAAATTCGCATCTGTAATCGCAATGTTTAAAAGAAAATCGGTGTTATCGCTAATTTTGACAGCGGGTGCGTCGATGTCCTCAGGCAAGAGAGATCGAATCGAAGAAAGTTTGTCTCGCACTTCACTGGCTTTTTCACTGAAATCAACGCCAGTTACAAATTTGATTTTAACCTTACCCTCACCTTGGGTTGCGCTAGAGGTTAACGAATCGATACCAGAGATAATGCTCATGGCATCTTCAATAGGTGAATTCACTGTTTTTTCGATAAGTTGCGAACTAGCGCCAGGGTAATCGGTATCAATGACGATGACGTGTTGTTCGATCTTGGGAAAATAACGTGTATCTAGATGAAAGAAACCCAGCACACCAAATAAAATCACAACTAAGCTTAAGACGGTGGCCAAGACAGGGCGGTAAATACAAACTTCAGAAATTTTCATGAAAAGGTGAACCTTGAGAACATAAATAACAGTTGAATGTACTGATTATAGTGTGCGCACGCCACTCCGTCATTCCCGCGAAAACTAAGAATCCAAACCTCCGTCATTCCCGCGAAAGCTAAGAATCCAGAAAAGAGATATGTCAATTCTGGATCCTTAGCTTTCACGGGAATGACGATGGAGCACGTTAAATCGCCAAGAATTGGAGGCGTGCATATTCTTCCAAATGAATTTATTTGAACTGGCAGAGTACAAAATACTTGCTAACTTATTTAGAGATAATAAAAACAAGGAAATAATGAAAGTGTTTATACCGTTCTCTCCCCCCGACTTACCTAAAATTGGCGGCACTCAAAAAGAACCAGAGTTATATGCTTTAATTTTTGACGAGAAGGCTTTGTATTTGTTTAAAACATTTAATCAATATGCAGAAAAAATATCTCTCCAAGGATTAGAGATAAAAAACAATTGCATTTACCCATTGGCACAGTGTGTGATCTCTGCGCCCCACCTAGAATCTTTAGTTTTAAATGGGAATGATTGTTCGCCAAAAACTTCTCGTGGTTTCATCCCTATATTTGCAGAGGCGTGCCAATACATCGTAAAAAATTCTGGCCGAAAGAATACAAACCTAAAAAATTTAGATTTAAGCTTGAACAATTTGTCCTCTGACGAATTAAATAAAGCAACGAACCTTCTAAAATCTTTTACCAGCATCAAAACATTGAACCTCAGCAATAATCCAAATATCACAATATCAAAAGAAATTGCGAAAAAGATTGCTCAAAATAAAACGCTACAGTCTTTGTCTTTAAAAGGTTGTTGGCTGGAAAAAACAGACATAGAAAACTTGCTTGATGCTCTCGCTTTCCAAAAATCAAAAACAAAATTGGAAGAACTCATCTTGTCTGGAAAGACAATTTTTGATGATACGACGGTTATTCCCTTCGAAAAGCTCTCAGATTCAAATATAAAAAAGTTAGAATTGCATCACCTCTCTCTTTCAATCAGAGATTTAGAAGCATTGACTAAAGTATTAAAAATAAATCAAACACTTCAAACATTAACCATCGATATATCCCACATCATGCAAGATCTTTCAAAACAGAATGCATTAAACAGTTTTATCTCTGCTGCGATGACAAATAAAACGCTTCAAGAATTGAACGTATATGATGATGAAGGAAATATTTTAGAACTAAATGTTACTCATACACTTCAATCATCAACCTTTTTTCAAATAGCCTTCTTGATGTCACAAATAACACAAAATTATCGACTCCCTAACCAAGAAAAACTTAAATCATCTCGTATCAAAAGAAATTCAAGAAAAGATCCAAACAACAGGAGATCTCCGGAAGAGCAAATAAGCTATTTAGATTTCTTCAAGAAACAACCAATTAGTAAAAAAGGTGGGGGAAAAGAAATTCACGATGAATTAATACGACAATTAAAAGGTCATGGATAACATCGTTTTTCCTTATTTTTCCTGTTTGTAATAAACGCTCTGCACTCGCCGACTTTCTTTTGTTTTACCCACTTGCACGATGACATCAATAACTGCATGCAATGCACGCATAATGTCTTCGTCTGTCATTGAAGGAACATTGTTTAATTTATACATCTGGCACATGCGCATAAAAGCAATCCGTGGGTTATTTGCATGAATAGTGGTCATGCTGCCTTCGTGCCCCGTTGAACAAGCACTCACGAAATCCAGAATTTCTTTACCGCGTATTTCTCCGCAGATAATGCGGTCTGGACGCAAACGTAAACAGCATTGCACCAAGTCTTGCATCGATATTTTCGCCAATCCTTGTTCGCCCTTTGAGGCTAAGAGCTGTACTTGATTTGGATGCAGGATTTCTACTTCTCGTGTGTCTTCCAAAATCAGCATGCGTTCTTCCAAAGGTATGGCACACAAACAAGCGTTTAGAAACGTGGTTTTTCCGCTCGATGTACCTCCTGAAATCACGATGTTTTTCTTCAATTGAATCGCTAATACCAAAAAATCGTGCCATTGCTTACGCTGATACAAATCCATCAGTTGTTTTTCTTGAGGAGACAAAAAATTGCCGTCGGATGTTTGTAAATGAAAAGGCTTTGCGCGATCAAAGAAATTTATTTCTTGATAATTCTCTAACGAAAAATGGCGAACCACTTTTCTTCGAATCGAGAATGTGTGGTGTTTTGCAATCGGGGGTAATACGAGTTGCACCCGGGTCCCGTCTAACAAATTTCCGGACAACAAAGGATGTTGTGCATTAAGTTCTTGCTGATTTTCATTGGCGATTAATTGAAACAAACGATCTAACGTACGGATATTTAATTCCGAAATCGTAAATCGTTTTAACGTTCCGTTTTTTTCAACATAAATCTCTTGCGGTTTATTCAACAAAATTTCGGAAACTTGATCGTCGTTCAACCAAGGAGATAACGGTTCAAGCAAACCGTTTGATGTTGGAGAAAATGTCGACATATGGTTTTTTTCCTTCGTCACTTCCGCGTCTTCATCGTCATTCCCGCGAAAGCGGGAATCCAGACCTCCGTCATTCCCGCGAAAGCGGGAATCCAGAAAAGAGATATGTCAATTCTGGATCCTTAGCTTTCGCGGGGATGACGGAGCGGACCTGGATCCCCGCTTTCGCGGGGATGACGATGATGGCGCGGGGATGACGATGATGGCGCGGGGACGATGGATGTTCATTCGTCGACATTCCCATTCCTTATCACATCGTAAAAACTTAAATCGTGGACAACGAATACGTTGATAGATTGCCCTTGGTATACGTGCAATGTGGGTTTGACGGCTAACGTATTCTGCAGCGATTGTTGTGCAGCTTGCTGAAAAGAATCCGCTATCGCCGTACGGTATTGCGCAGCGGAGTTGTATTGATCTTCCGAATTCACGCCGTAATTGGAAGCGCCCGCTCCAATCACCGATAACAAAGACGCTTCGCCAAAACGTTCAAGGAAATGCGTTTCAATCGCGTCTGCTGATTGCCCTGCTCGACCCAACGCATCCGTACCAGCGCTGTTGACGTCAACGGCCACACCGTCTGGCAATATCAATCGATTCCAAATCACCATGACACGATTTTGCCCTTGTAAAACGGCGGAAGAATATTGCCCAATCAATCGAGAACCTGCGGGAATCAATAAACGATCTCCCACGTATGCATAGACAGGGCGCATTACCACAGCGCGCAACTTCCCCGGTAAATCTGAATTAATCGCCGTCTCCAATTGCGCATGAATAAATTCCCCTGACGCCACGGTGTAATCGGCATTCAAAATCGCACGAGCGGAAATCACATTGGTCTTTGAATTGTGATTCGCAAATGCTGCATTACGGCTACGATCCGAAAAATTTGCACCATCCGATGTTGAATGCCCTAGCTGTTCCTCGTGTTGAGGAGGTGCATTAAACACAGTGGTCGGAGCATTTTGACGCGCTAAATATTCCTTAGAGAACTTAGGGGATGAACGTTCTTGCTTAAACAAGGTAGGAGCTATTGTCGTCTCTGTTTGTTCTAACTTTTGAAGGTTCTGCTTCAATTCATCTTGATAACCGTTAGAAGTTGTAACATCACTAGCAGCATGCTTTGAGGCACGATGCCCTGTTAAAACAACCGTCACGAAAACAATAAAGATCAACCCGCCAATGACCCAAAACCAATGCGAACTACGTTTGTGGGTTGGCGCAACTTTCGCTGTACTTGCCTGTGACGTTTGACGCGAAACCGAATCTTGTTCTGATGATTTATTCATAATGAAGCTCCTCATGCATCTTGTCGTAATTGCTGAATGGCTTTGTTATTGAAGATGCTAACTACAGCACTGTTTCCATTCCTTAATGTGAATTGAGGGGCAAGCCGTTGAATGATGAGGCAATGATTTTTTTCTCTAAAATTCACAACAGATTCTTTTCCGGACGCGTCTTCCACCACAAAGACTGCGGGCACCACTTGGTGCGATTGCAATTCCATATAAGTAAATTGCCCGTCATCAAACACGTGTAATGGCATGATGCTTTTAGAGCCCGAAAAGCTGTAATCCCAGTTATAAGCTTTGGGATGTCTTTCCACATTGAGTAACGCCTCGTCTTGATGTTTTTCGAAATTCGTCTTTTTGAGTTGCTGATTTTTTTCATCCTCGGGATAAATGAATTTCACAGCATACGTTTGCAACAAGGGATTATCGGTCGGCTGTTGATTGCTCATCAAATGGAAATAATAGGTATGCCGATCAGTAATCACGGTGATGTTTGTGTTGGATCCCAAAACAGTCGGTTTGATGAACAGCATGTTGCGCAGATATTTAGGAACAGTAATCACCCATGCAGCAATATCGCCCCCTTGAATGTCTTCAACAGATTCATTGTTAGCTAACAAAATTTGCGTCGTAATAAACGTTGTACTGTGAATTTGAACAACATTGTTCGGTTGATACGCCACCACCTTAATACGGCGATCCGTCTGCAAAGACCGTAGTTTTTGTTGTGCAAACAAAGGCGACTGCAAAAGCAGTAAAACCAACAAAACAAAAATACTCATTTTCTTTTTCATTTTTTTCTCCTTGTTTTTTTATGTCATTCCCGCGAAAGCCAAGAATCCAGAACCCCGTCATCCCCGCGAAAGCGGGGATCCATAAAAGGATGCATTGCAGGCGTCAACCACGACCAAGTCATCCCCGCGAAAGCGGGGATCCATAGATGGATGCATTGCAGGCGTCAACCACGACCAAGTCATCCCCGCGAAAGCGGGGATCCATAAAATATATAACTGGATCCCCGCTTTCGCGGGGATGACGAACAATTCGGGGATGACGAACAATTCGGGGATGACGACAGAAATAAAAATCAAAACAGGCTGTCATATAAATCTTCCCAATTAGGATTCTTTGCTTCGATCAAATGCAATTTCCAACGTCTATTCCAATTCTTTAACAACTTCTCACGCGTTATCGCTTGATACATATCTCCATGTTGTTCGAAATAAACCAATCGATGCACACCGTATTTTTTAGTAAACCCTTCCACCATATTGTTTTTGTGCTCCCATACTCGTTGAATCAAATTACTGGTTACCCCTATATATAAAGTACCATTACGTTTGCTTGCTAATATGTAGACAGCATGGCTGTTTCATAATCTATCTCCTGGATTCCCGCCTTCGCGGGAATGACGGAGTCTGGATTCCCGCCTTCGCGGGAATGACGGCTTTCGCGGGGATGACGAGGGGCGGATTCATTTACACATTCCTCTGTTCTGTTTCGTACCTTGTCACCACAAATCCATCCCAGTTTCTCCATTTGTCTTCTGGATTTTTTGGTGTGCCTCGATGTACCCAAGAAATTAATGCGGTCATCGATTTTGTTTTCGACTGTCCGGTTTGGGTGTTGTGATCGGTGATTCTGAAATCCACTTGCACCAAATTGTGATGCACTTGATGCGCGTCCTTTTGAAACCCTTCATTGTCTAGAAACACCACGTTATCGACTTGCACTTTGCGGACCGTGTGTCGGCCTAAACGATTGATCGGGGACTGTTTGTTCTGAATTGCTTGTTGCTCTGCATATTCTTGAGCGACACGCGCACTAGAAAGCAACGTGATCAGCGAATATCGCTCGTTGTATGAATCCACACTAAAACTTTCTCGATTCACGACGTACCGAACGATTTCACTTTCTACGGCTTGCTTATTGTGAGGCGCAGCTTTTTGATGTCCGGGTTCAACCCACACAGTTCCATCGTTAAATTGATGCACGATCACAAGCTCAGTCCGTCTTAGCGGAAGTAACACGATTAATGAGATCACGAGCAACGATGCGAGTCCTGAAATCCAAAAGAACGCGAACTGATAACGATTGCGAGACACAACGGCTTCGGTATAAAGGTCATCTGCCCAACTATTTGCACACTCAAAATATTCAGTCATCGGTTTATTCATGATTCATTCCTCGATGCTTTCTTAAATCGCTTCGTAACGCTTGGAGTCTTTGAGAGGGAGAAAGGTCATGCGAAGAACTTTCGCGATACATGTTAAAAAGTGATTTGCCGCTAGCAAAAGCGCCCTTACCTAACAACTTAAAAAGTCCTTTCCCTGCTTCCCCAGCCTTTCCTGCCAAATAACCCGCACCGCTTAAAGGCATCTTCAGCACAGACAACCCACCGCCAACAACAGCGCCAATACCTCCTGTCACTGCGGCCGCTCCCGTAGAGAGCGTCACCATGTTGCCGATCGATAATGCGAGTTCTGTCACGCGGGTGATGATTCCAAGGCCGATGAATCCTGAAAACATCGCGGGAACAAATGCAACGAACGAAATATGCAGTGCTTTGTGAATGTAACTGTCTTCGACTGCCCACTGAGAAAGGCTTAAAACCAAAGCTAAAACCGCGGAGATAAACAACAGCATCAACGCATAACCTACGATTGCCCCCAACCAACGAGTAAAGAAATTTTGAGTGGGTTTGAATAAAGTAAATCCAACAAATAGAGGAGCTGTCGCAAATAAAATAGCGAGCATGACTTTTGCGATCACAATTTCGAACACGGCTACCAGCATTAATGCGTATTCAAAAATCCACATGATGATCGCAGTGATATAGGGCGAAAGATTGTGGAAGGAGCCCATATCCCAAATCCATGAACCCACTCTCGTGAATTCAATAAGCACGCTTTGCATAGCGCCGTTGATGCCTTCGCCTGCAAAGTGCGGCAACGGGATGGGTGTGGCATCGGCCAGAATAGATCCTAGTTGCGACGCACCATCAGAGATCAAATGCACAACATAGCTGCTGAAAAATCCCCAGTTCATCGCAAGCGTATAAATCACACCGAGTTTTAAGACAGATTTTACAAAGACGGACATGGAAAGTTTGACCCAACCTTGTGAGATCGAAATGCCGAGAAAAACAATGTAAATCGTCATCGCCAATGCGAGCGGGTAACGCAATGCATTAGCCATGGAGGTATAGCCGTTGAAAACAAAATCTTTCAAAAGCAAATCCAGTTCAATAAACAGTTGTTCAATAATGGTTGTGTAGATCAAATGCATGATAGTTCTGCCTTTGCTGTATAAATTTCCCGTAATTCCTAGCTGCTTGCTGGAATCCAGACTCCGTCATTCCCGCGTAGGCGGGAATCCAGATTTGTTTATCTCTGAATCCTTAACTTTCGCGGGGATGACGGAGGGGACTTCCCCGCAGCAGGGATAATGCGAAATACTGTAGAGACGCGACTCATCGCGTCTCCATCTGTTTTCAGCATCATCTCCATCCGTTTACCGGCCTTTTGACACACCATTTTCCGTAGTCTTTGCAGGGAGCTGTTAGGTCATTGGACGCACATCCCGCTAAGCAAGTAGCCAACAAAAATCCAATGATCATCAGCGATATTTTTTTCATTTTTATTCTCCTGTTATTGATTCATCAAAGACGCGATGAATCGCGTCTCTACGCTTTATTTATGTATTCCTCATGCGTCCGGAAGTGTGTTGAATTTTGAGTTGTCGGACGATTCTGAAATTTCGGAGGATTGTTGATTGGCTAATTGTTGATTGATTAACGTAAGCATCTTTAGTTCTTGTACAGAGATATAAGCCAACTCGGCATTCAATCGTGAATTCAAATCGACGGCGGCTTTTGTATTAGTGGATTGATCAATTTTGCTGGAAATATCGTGCACATTTTGAAGATGTTGTTTGATGTCATTGAAGGCATAACTGGCATTCACTGTTGCCGCACGATTCACTGCGATCGATTGCGCATAGGTTTTGCTCTGATTTTCGGTTGCCCCTTTTTCATAATCGCTGCTACTTAAAACGGGATGCGATTTTTTATATTCGTCCATCAGTTGTTGATATCGCTCCGGATTGCCGCCAGATAATCCTTGCAACGTGTCATCCCAAGTGTCTGGAGACCATTGACGTTGTTTTAAGTCGTTTATGGAATTTTCAAACACGCCAAATCCGTAATGCCCTTCTGCATCGCTGACCAATTGTTTTTCCTGTTCCAATTGGCTTTCGGCGTTTTTATAAAGTTCGGTTAGTTTTTGATATTCCTGCGTCATTTTAGAAATGGCGGTGTAATCGATAACCGGCATCGTGGCATAAGTCAGTACAGGGAAAAGGCATAGAAATATCGTCATAGGCACGAAGACGGAAATCCATCTTCTCGTCATTCCCGCGAAAGCGGGAATCCAGGATTGTTTACTTCTGGATCCCCGCTTTCGCGGGGATGACGGAATGGCTCGCGGGGATGACGGAATGAAAACACGGTTCCCCGCTTTCGCGGGGATGACGGGGGAGCGATTCATTGTAAGTGCCTCCTTTCTTGGAAGATCGGCAACCACTCTTTGACAGGCAATACGCTTTCTTCGCGTATTTGATCGAGCAATCGAATTGTTTTTTTATTCGAAGAAAGCACGGCCAATTCATCAGACATATGAGAAAGATCCAACGTACACAGCACCGAATCGTGTTCTTGCTTCACCAGAAACAAACGACTGTTCGCTTCGTTTTCTTTGATCGTCAAAAATTCCGAATCCGTTAAATTGAATCCGTCGATGTAATGCTTTTCTTTCGCTTGTGGATTTGCGAAATAAATTTGAGTCGCGCAGTTGTCCAAAATGACATGCGAAATAGAGGAATCGACAACGCTCGCCGGAGACTGCGTAGCAAGCACTAAATGACAATTGAGTTTACGAAAGGTGGGCAACATTTTTTTCAACGCCTGTTGCCAATACGCGTTATCCAGATATTGCCACCCTTCATCGAGCAGCACGGTCACCAAGCGACCGTCCAACGATTGTTTGAGCCGATGAAACAAATACATTGTCAACGCAACCAGAACTGTGCTGGATTCATTGTCGAGAAAATGAGTCATATCGAACCCCATCTTCGTATGCATTTCGAGCGCATCGTGATCGTTATCGAAAAGATAGGCGTATTCCCCTTCTGGGTGATTTTCATTCCCCCGTAACCATCGCCTCAAAGCAGACCATCGTGGAAAAGAGATTGGTAATAATTTGGAAACGTTGGTGAGCGTGCGATGCTCTTTTGCTAGGTGTTCAAACGCGTAATCAATGCATTTTGTGATTTCGTCGAATAACTCTGCATCTAAACTAGTTTCGTGATCGTTCAGAATCAATTGAGCCATCCACTCGCGACAAAATTTTCGATTCACTGGCGTGTCTTTCAATTGCAGCGGGTTAAAGCATGTCTCGTTCGGATAGTCTGGCGACAAAATAGCGTAATAACCGTCGCAAGCACGTATATAAATTTCCATCCCTCTATCACGATCAAACGCGAAAGTTCTTCCACCATACCGATCGATTTGCGCATCCAAAAAAGTCATCAACACAGTTTTACCTGAACCGTTACCGCCAATGATGGTGGTGTGCCCTTTGGAAGGGTTGTCTTTACTTCCTCGTGCATGGAAGTTGAAGAAGTACGGGGTACGGGAAGGCGTTTCCATTAATGTCACAGCGGATCCTAAATGATTCGCATCTCGATACCCCGTTCGATAATTGTGGAGCGGTGCAAAATCCACAAAATTCTCTGACGTGATCATGGCACTACGTGCAATGTATTTGAGATTAGTTGGAATCTGCGCCCAAAACGCGGGCTCTTGCCCGATCGTTTCTTTGATCGCTTGAAACCCCACGTCCGCATAACACTTAATCGCGCGTGTCCTGTGTTTTTCGAGTGTTTTTTGATCTTCTGCGATCAACATCACCGTGTTGTGGTGATACCCCATTTGTATCGCACCGGAGGCAAGCATCTCCCTCGCATCGGTTAATGCTTCAATTTGTGAAATTGCAGGATCATCGACGTTTTCCATTTTGATCATGTGTCGATGAATAAAATTCTGCGCAATGTCTTTGGCTTCGATCGCAAAGGTATGTGTGCTGATGAACTCACAATCTAAATGCAAAAGAGGATCGAGCATGATGCTGGCGCTGGTCGTCGGATAACTTTTAATCGTCAGCATGGAAGCAAACTGAGTGTCTGTTGAATTCGCGCCGACGAACTGAATGTCTTCTCCGAAAAACAAGCGCTTATTCGCAAGGTATTGAGACAGATTGCCGTTGGGATACGGATGCTTCTTTGCTTGATGTTGTGCAATTCCTTTGGCGATGGATGTTGGAAATGGCATAGAGAGGAATCGTAAAGGTTGTCCCGCATTGATGAAAAGTGAGAGAAAACTCAAGAGTTCGTTATCACTTGTTTGCGTTTCGTCCAACACGCGCGGCTCAAACCTGGATCCCCACTTTCGCGGGGATGACGGAGCGGTTTCGTCCAACACGCGCGGCTTAAACGTTGATAACGAAGTCAGCAGTTGTTGCACGGCTTTTTGAAGCGCTTTGACTTGATCTTGACGCATCACTTCTCGTGCTTGCTTTACTTTCTGGCTCACCAAGCGATTAACAAATGCCATGCTTTTTCCTGCTTTTCCTGAAGTAATGCCTTTGTAAACAAGCGTTATGTAAAGATCGTTGACATACATGGAGCGATTAGCAAAACGAGTGTGGTAGTTGCGGTCGATTTGTTCCGAAAATGAGTTACTAAATTTCCCTGTTAAAACGACGCTTCGTTTCTTGCGATGCGTTGTGACGTAGAGACAGAAATTTTCATTCAAGCCAGTAAGTGCGTGGTGCCAAGTTTGTTGGTAACGGTTCAAGGTTTCTTCTCGTTCGGTGTCGAAAGGGACTCCAGCGACTTGAATCACAGAACCGATCATTGAATTGCTCGCTTCAAAAATAGTGGGTTCAAGCAAATGCGTAATCGGCATGTATTTGGAGATACCCACTTCATTCCGCGTCAGTTGTAATGCATTAAAGGGCTTCATAGCTCTGACATCTCCACCATTTTTTATTGGGCACATTGGTAAATTCGATTCGCTTTAAAAGAATTCTGAAAATATTTGGATCCACTTTGCACGCAAGCCAACCGATCGCGTGCAAGGGAAGATAAATCAACAGATAGGTCAGCGAGTTCAACAGAATAAAAAGGCTAATCACAAAAAGGATGCAAAGGCTTAAGTAATCCATGGTGATACCCATCATCATGGGTGGACGAGTTAAGCCGCTAAATACAGGGTTAATACGCAATAATTCTTCCATTGTTTACGCCCCCACTCCCAGCATTTGCAGAATTGAAGCGCCGCCAAACACAATGCCAATGCCGATGATGACAGCCATCGCTTTGTCTTTAGGTACTTTGCCGAGATGCCACGTTGCGTAACCCACGCCTACAATCGCAAGGGTCGCGAGAATTCTGGCGGGAGTGGAGGTAAGGTAATCTAAAAATTTACTGAGGACTTGATCGATAGCCGTCGATCCATCCGCCCAAGCAACGGAAGGTGATAAGAATAAGAGCGCTAGATAGGTTTGAAGACGCGTAGATGAAATTCGAAAAAATCGCATGGATTCTCTCCTGTTTGGATTGCGATGACAGGAGAGATAGTAATGATGCGATGGAAACTACATAACGTAGGAAAATACGTGAAATAAAGAGGGTTTCGATGTCATTCCCGCGAGCCATTCCGTCATCCCCGCGAGGTCCGCACCGTCATCCCCGCGAAAGCGGGGGATCCAGGAAGTATCTGGATCCCCGCTTTCGCGGGGATGACGACTGTTCGTACTGTCCACGCAGCGCCCTAATCCATGGATCCCCGCTTTCGCGGGGATGACAGAAAGATGGCGGGGATGACAGAAAGATGGCGGGGATGACGACAAAACACCTGCGCGGGAAGGAAATGTTATTTCACCAACTGGTTTTTTAGCTTCACGTAATTTGGTAAACCATTTTCATACGGGGGATAGTCTTCTCCTTGAATCAAGGGTTGAAGATACGCTAAACATTTTTGAGTAATTCCAAACCCGTCTTTAGAAATGAAGTCGCGAGGCATTTTTTTCTCAACGTTTGCGACTTCGGATAAAGACACTTCGCCGATTTTCCATCGATACGGTTGATCATTCTCTCGCACGATAATCGGCATCACAGCGGTCTTGCCTTGCAAGATAAAATCAATCGCAGCGACTCCCAAGGCATAGGCTTGTTCAACATCTACTTTTGATGCAATGTGTCGTGCGGCTCGTTGTAGATAATCACACACGGCCCAATGATATTTATAGCCCAACTGATCTTTGATTCGCTTCGCGATGATCGGTGCGACCCCACCTAACTGCACATGACCAAAGGCGTCTTTGACACCGCTTTCGGATAGGAATTTACCTTCCGCATTTTTAGCCCCTTCTGAAGCAACAATCACACAATAACCGTATGTCTCAACACATTGCTGAACTCGTTTTAAAAAGGCTTCTTCATTCAATGGAATTTCTGGAAACAAAATCAAAAACGGTGAATCACCTACACCCGCAACCAATCCACCAGCTGCTGCAATCCAACCGGCATGACGCCCCATGACTTCCATCACAAATATCTTTGTGGAAGTCGCTGCCATCGAGGCAACATCCATCGCCGTTTCTTTCGCGGAGACTGCAACGTATTTCGCAACGGAACCAAAACCCGGACAGCTATCCGTGAATGGCAAATCGTTGTCAATGGTTTTTGGAATACCGATACTCACCAATGGATAACCCAAAGCAGCGCTGAGTTGCGAAACTTTATTGCATGTATCTTGTGAATCACCGCCACCGTTATAGAGGAAATAACCAATATCGTGTGCTTTAAAGACCTCGATTAAACGTTCGTATTCCGCACGGTTTTCTTCCAGATTTTTTAATTTGTAGCGACAAGAACCGAATGCACCCGAAGGTGTATGACGTAAAGCAGCAATGTCTTCATCCGACTCCAAACTCGTATCAATCAATTGATCGTTTAGAGCGCCTAAGATCCCATTCAAACCTGCATAGACTGTACCAAGACGATCTTTATGCTTACGTGCTGTTTCAATGACGCCACAAGCGGTTGCATTAATCACAGCCGTCACGCCTCCCGATTGCGCATAAAAGATATTCTTTCCACTCATCACGGTTCTCCTTTTTTGAGTTGTAAACATGAATAAAAGAGTTCTTTACGACAATAGAAAATCCAGTAAAGGAACAATTTTAACCTCTCCATAAGCGGTTTTAATCACTTTTGCATCGCCGTCTAACACAACAAATTTTCGCGAGAATGGCTATCCTATTGATAGGATGGATTCGATTTCCTCGATTTGTTTTGGTACACCTGCAGTCAGAATGGTGTTTTCTGCTTGTGTCACTAAGACATCGTCTTCGATGCGTACACCGATGCCCTTCCATTTCTCATCAACGTTTTCTGCTTCCCTCGAAATATAGATACCGGGTTCAATGGTCATCACGATACCTGGCTGTAACACGCGCCAATCTTCTTTAATTTTGTAGGCACCTACATCATGTACATCCATGCCGATCCAATGACCTATCTTGTGGTAATAAAATTGTTTGTAGGTTTCATTCTCAATGAGATCGTCGATATGCCCTTTCAAAAGACCTAAATCAACCAAACCTTCGGTAATCGTACGAACGGCAACTGCCTGACAGTCGTACCAAGTATTCCCTGGTTTCGCTTTTGAAATAGCAGCCAATTGCGCTGCTAAAACCAATTCATAAATCGCTTTTTGTTCGGGGGTGAATCGACCGTTGATGGGAAACGTGCGAGTAATATCCGACGCGTACGACTGATATTCACAACCTGCATCAATCAACACTAAATCCCCTGTATGCAAAACACCGCTGTTTTGCATGTAATGCAACGTGCATGCGTTATTGCCGCTGGCCACGATCGATTCATAGGCCATATAACGTGCGCCCTGCTTCATACAAGAACCTACAAAAATAGACTCTAACTCGTATTCATGCATGCCAGGCCTGCAAGCTTGCATGGTTTGCAGATGGGCTTGTGCTGCAATGTTTGCCGATGTTTGCAGGATGGAAATTTCTTCAGGAGTTTTAATAAAGCGCATCTCATGAATGATTGTTTCAATGTTGAAGATTTCATGAGGAACACTGACTCCTTGTCTCGCTTCAAGACGTGCTTGGTGCATCCACTGCTGCACGCGCAGGTCAAAATCTGCATATCTTCCATAGGGGTAATAAAGCTGCTCTTTGTTGCTTAATAACTCAGGCATGCGTTGATCCAACTCATGCAACCAATACATTTGATGAATAGCATGTTTTTCCATTAGTTCGTTTTCCGTAGCACAGAGCCCTTCAAACTGCTCTTGCTTTTCGTCACGCTGAGGTTGAAAGAGCAGATATTCAACATTGTGCTCGCCCTTTAAAAACACGGCGATTGCATTCGGCTCTGTAATGCCGGTTATGTAGTAAAAATCGTTGTTATGCCGATAAGGATAATTAGCACACGTACGCAGGTAGATAGGGGCATTCACCAACACAGCAATACTGTTTGGCGCCAATTGCAAAAATAATTGCTCACGATTCTTTGCAAAAAATTCTTTATTCAACATTTTTTATTCCTATGTTTTTTTGGATACAGAAAAACGTTTCAAATCTTCTAAGCGCAATGCAGTCAAGCTTCCGCCCCAGATACAGCCTGTGTCGATGGCATATAGATGCGGAACATCACACGCTCCATTTAGAGCAGCCCAATGTCCAAATATCACATTAATAGGTTGTAATTTTCGGTTCTGCACATTGAACCAAGAGATCAAATGTTTGGGTGCATCCGTTAACGAACCCTTTGTTTTGAAATCTAAACGACCTTGTGCGTCGCAATAGCGCATCCGCGTCAGGGCATTGATGATATAGCGATAGCGGTCCCACCCTTTTAGATCATCCGACCACAAGTCTGGTTGATCAGAATACATGCGAGACAAAAGGTCTCGATACGTGTCTCCGTGCAAAACCGCTTCTACTTCCCTTGCACAGTGCAAAGCTAAAGAGAGATCCCATTGCGGAGGGATGCCTGCGTGCACGAGCAAACATTGACGCTCGTTGTCGTAATGCAACAACGATTGGTTTCTCAGCCATTGCATCAGTTCATCACCGTCCGATGCTTGTAAGACATCCAGAAACGTATCGTGAGGTTTAATCGTTTCACAGCCTGCATGAATGGCTAATAAATGCAGATCGTGATTGCCTAATACGATCACGGGCGATGGCTGCAATGCTTTTATAAAACGTAAAACATCAAGAGAACGAGATCCGCGATTGACTAAATCGCCTACAAACCACAGTTGATCTTTTGCTTCATCACAATGGATGCAATCAAGCAACGCCATCAACTCGTCATAACACCCTTGAACATCGCCAATGGCATAAATGGACATAAAGGAAACTCCAGTAAGTAACGACTATTTCGTACGCTATTGCATAAAAGTCACGACTATTCCACATTTCAATGCGGAATAGTCGAAAAATAAGAAGTTAGAACGACTACAGTATTTTTATAAATTTACAGCATATTTATAAAAATAATTTTCAAATTTACAGTTACTTTACGAAGCGTTACTGATTCTTATGAATGCCTCTACCCCCAAGGTTTCTGCTCTGGATGAGGGATCGATTCCGACTGCTGCCAATGTTTGTGCACTGACTAGCTTTTTCAGGGCATTGCTTATTGTCTTGCGGCGTTGCGAGAAAGCTTGTTTGACTACTTCTGTGAAGACCGTTTCGTCTTTGCACGTAACGGGTTTCTTTTTGTACGGTTCTAATCGCACGATAGCTGAATGGACTTTTGGTACTGGATAAAAAGCGGTCGGGGGAATGTTTAATAATTTCTCTGCGCGGCAAAAATATTGAACCATCACGCTCAAGCGACCGTAAGTCTTGCTGCCGGGTTTTGCGACGATGCGATCTACTACCTCTTTTTGCAGCATGAAATGCATGTCTTGAATGTCGTTGGCAAATTTCAATAAATAAAAAATCAATGGAGAAGAGATGTGGTACGGCAAATTACCGACTACATGTAATTTTTCTTGCTGCGTGACCAGTGAATGAAAATCAAATTTCAACGCGTCATAAACATGCACATGAAGTTCACCTAGGAGTTCACATGCGGCTGTTAGTGGCGCAATCAAGTCACGATCAATTTCAATGACATCGAGCTCGCCTGTTTTTTGTAAGAGCGCTGTCGTTAATGCGCCCAAGCCCGGCCCGATTTCTACCCAATGTTGATCCTTTCTGGGTTGCAACAAACGAATGATGTTCTCAATAACGCGTTGGTCTTTAAGAAAATTTTGTGAAAAACGTTTTTTAGCAAAGATTGGCATGAAACAGTTCCTGAAATGGTGGGTACAACGATTCTAATATGAATCAGCATGCTAAGATCAAAAACATCTAAATAAATACAAAGGTCAACTGCCATGGAAAAACATGCCAAGACTCCTTTTATTCTCGTCGACGGATCGTCTTATTTGCATCGTGCTTATCACGCTTTGCCACCGCTCATGAATTCAAAAGGCCAACCGACGGGCGCTGTATATGGCGTCATCAATATGTTACGCAAATTGATCAAAACCTTTCATCCAACGCATATCGCTGTTGTCTTCGACGCCAAAGGAAAAACATTTCGGCATGAGCTTTATCCAGAATACAAAGCGAATCGCCCTCCTATGCCGGACGATTTAAAAAGCCAAATCAAGCCATTGTTCGATCTCATTCATGCGCTTGGATTACCGCTCCTGTCGATGAAGGGAGTCGAAGCCGATGATGTCATAGGAACACTAGCCACTCGCGCACAAACCGAAGGGATGGATGTCCTAATCTCCACCTGTGATAAAGACTTTGCTCAGCTTGTGAATAAACACGTTTCTCTCATCAACACCATGACAAACACCACGTTGGATCCTAAAGGTGTTGAGGAAAAATTTGGCATACCACCACATCTGATCATTGATTACTTAACGTTAGTAGGAGATAGCTCTGACAACGTTCCGGGTGTCGAAAAAGTGGGGCCTAAAACGGCCGTGAAATGGTTGAAGCAATACGGTTCTTTGGACCATTTAGTTCAGCATGCGGATGAAATATCCGGCAAAGTCGGTGAAAACTTAAGACACGCGCTTCAACAAATCCCATTGTCTAAAAAATTAGTCACTATCGACAACAACGTTGCGCTTTCTATGCAAACAAAAGATTTGATCGATCAACCGGACAACAACACAGAATTGGTGTCGATTTTAAAACAACTCGAATTTAAATCTTGGATCGACGAGTTAGAAAAACCAATCGTCAAAAATGAACAACCCATCAAAAGGCAATATCAAACTGTTTTAGAAAAAGCAGATTTTGAAGCGTTGTTAGAGCGTTTATCAAAAGCGGCTCTTTTTGCTTTCGATACCGAAACCACCAGTTTGAATTACATGGATGCTCTTATTATCGGGCTCTCGTTTTCTTTTAAAGAAGGGGAAGCTTTCTATCTGCCACTCGCACACGATTATGAAAATGCGCCAAAACAAATTGAGCGTGATGATGCGTTAAGGAAATTAAAACCCATTCTAGAAAGTCCTTCGCATAAGAAAGTAGGACAGAATTTGAAATACGATAAAGAGATATTACTCAACCACGGTATTGAACTTCGCGGGATTGAGTTCGATACGATGCTGGAAGCATATGTGTTGAACAATACGGAGACGCGGTACAACCTCGACTCATTGGCGGATCGATATTTGAAAGAAAAAACCATTTCTTTTGAAGCGGTTGCCGGCTCTGGCGTCAAACAAAAAACGTTTAATCAAATTCCTCTGGAACAAGCGGGTCCCTATGCTGCAGAAGATGCCGATATCGCTTATCGATTGCACCAATGTTTCTGGCCACGACTCCAATCGATTGCGAACGCAGAAAATGTATTCAGAGAAATAGAAATGCCTCTGATCGATGTATTGGTCACGATGGAGCGACATGGAGTCTTGGTGGACGCAAATTTGTTAGCGCAACAAAGTAAAGAATTGGCAGAACGGCTGCATCAGTTAGAACAAGAGGTGTATGACATCGCGGGAGAAACATTTAATTTGGCATCTCCAAAACAATTGCAAGAGGTGTTGTATAACAAGTTGCAATTGCCTCATATCAAAAAGACGCCTTCGGGGCAGCTGTCAACGAATGAAAGCGTGTTGCAAGAATTGGCATTAGATTACCCATTGCCGAAATTGATTTTGGAATATCGGTCGCTCAACAAATTGAAATCTACTTATACCGATCGTTTGCCAGAACAGATCAATGCGCATACCGGGCGAGTGCACACGTCGTATCATCAGGCCATCACTTCAACGGGTCGATTGTCTTCGACAGACCCTAATTTACAGAACATTCCTGCACGTACCGAAGAAGGGCGAAGGATTCGACAAGCGTTTATTGCACCGCCTCATTACAAGTTGTTGGCGGCAGATTATTCACAAGTGGAGCTGCGAATCATGGCGCACCTGTCGCAGGATCTAGGGTTATTGAAGGCGTTTCAAAACGATCAAGACATCCATGCTGCAACAGCCTCTGAAATTTTTAATACGCCTTTGGAGAAAGTGACGTCACTTCAACGACGGGAAGCGAAAGCGATTAATTTTGGGTTGATTTATGGCATGTCTGCTTTCGGTTTGGCAAAGCAAATCGGAGTGGATCGTGCGACGGCGCAGTCCTATATCGACATGTATTTCAGTCGTTATCCAAAGGTGCATGAATACATGGAATCGATCCGCGCGTTTGCGCGAGAACACGGTTATGTAGAAACATTGCACGGGCGACGCTTGCTGACACCGGATATCCGTTCGAATAACGTTCAACATCGCAATGCAGCGGAACGAGCGGCAATCAATGCGCCGATGCAAGGAACAGCCGCAGAGATCATTAAGATTGCGATGAATCGCATTCATGCATGGTTAATGGCGAGTGGCATTGATGTTCACATGATCATGCAAGTACACGATGAACTGGTCTTCGAAGTGCATGAATCCGTGCTAAAGGAAGCGCAAGAGAAAATTGCTGATTACATGAATCACGCCGCCAATCTAAGCGCCCCACTAAAAGTAGACATCGACATCGGAAAGAACTGGAATTTGTAGTTCATTTTAAAGCGCAGCGTACTCAAATGTTCGTGAGCATTTAAAAAGAATTTTTTCGCTTAAATCTACGGCACTACTGGCCGCCATACTCGAATTGGTGGGCCCACTAGGATTCGAACCTAGGACCAAAGGATTATGAGTCCTCTGCTCTGACCAGCTGAGCTATGGGCCCCAAAAAAGGAAGCGCATTGTATACACCCCTCAAATAAAACAAACCGCATTTTTGCGAGAAGCAAAATATCTGCTATTTATAAAAGAAAAAAATATTAAAAATCATTATGTTTCAATCATTACAAAAATTGCATCAAGCTTTTGAAGTCTTGAATCTGAGGAACACGCCTCCCCTACAAATCAATTTTGAGCAAATACTGAATTTAATTGCGAATTATAAGAACGCTCTATCATCAGAGAACCAAAGTACTTTCACTGATGAACAATCGTGTCGAATGTATATAGATTTGTTTGATCTCTACGACACCATGACAAAAAGAGATTCTCACAATCCAGAGGAACAACGACTGTATTGTCGCTATGTACAAAAAGGACTTGAGACAATTCAAATTGCCAAAACAAAGGCGAAAGAAAAACGCCTTGTTCCCCTAAACAACCGATTAGCTGCATTTAAGAAATGGCACAAAGGGAGGATTTATCACTCCCTGCAATGGGGAGACAACCAAGATTATTCGCTCGCTATTCTCCAAAATGAAACGTTGATCCTATTGTGTGATGAAAAAGAGATTGAGCATCTATCTTCGTATCACAACAATCTTTCTTATGCATATTTTCAGCTTTATCGTCAAAACCTTCAGGAGAAATATTTCGACCTCATTCAGAAAGCTTATGACAACGTAAAAAAAGCCCGTAGCAAAGGGGCCACATTGAAACGCGAACGTTTGCATGTATCTGTTTTAAAAACTCATGCTAAGCACATAGCACATTCTAAGCCGGAACTAGCAATTTCATCTTATGAGGAGGCAATCGAAATATTGAAAGAAATGGAGAAAGACCCGCAACAGGATCAAAAATTTGTTCAGAACACTTCTTTTTCTATCTACCAAAATCTTTCTCAGATATATACAAAGCTTGCTTCTACACAACAGAGTTTAGAAACATATAAAACCGCCACGGAATATGCCGCACGAGCTCATCACCTCTCTCAAAAAGTCTATGAACAACATTTCCAAACATCCTATCGGCATTACCAAGAAATCACGCACGCATATTTAGTTGCTTTAGCTTCGTCAAAGGAATGTAGTAATAATGAGATCAAGCAAGGATTTACCGCCTTGCTGCAGTTTGCTATACACAGTGCAGAAGTTGGAAACTTCGAACCACTTGCCATCATTTGTCACACGTTTGCTAATATGCTTTTTCGCTGTAACCAATACGACAAAGCAATTAAATATTTTGAAATGGCTTTAAAAGTGGAATCAAAACACTCACCTGAACCTATTATTTCTTTCCATACGCGACACTTGCTTGCAGCCGCCTATGAAAAGAAAGCCGAGCTTATATCCCTTGATCCAAGAAGGGTCGACGAAGCCTTCGGATATTATGATCGAGCGATCCGGTTATCAGAAGAAAACGAAGAACTTAGAGCAATGGCTTCTGGCCTCTTTGGAAAAGCGAATCTCTTTGGAAAACACAGATCAATTAACCACATATCTGAATCTAAAATGATAGATTTTCTGCAAACAGCAATTATTTATCTGATTGCGGATTTTGATTATCAAGCTGACAGCGAAAAAGAGATATTGCATCATCTAAGCGAGAATGATCCTAAACTTATCTCGAAGTACGAGAACCTGAATACGCTTGAACTTACTCAACAGGAAAACACTCTAATAGCGATGTATCACACAATATTTAATACGAAAAACCTGAAACCTGCTTTGAAAAGAAAATTCCCAAAGCCCATCGACTCTAGACCACATACAAAGCATTCCAAATCGCAATAAATACGTAATGAAACGATTGAAGACCTCTACCCTACCGTAAGAAATCCAAAGACTAAGAGGCACCACAGGAAGATGGGGGCAGCAGCGGTCAAGCTGTCTATGCGATCTAATAATCCACCGTGCCCAGGAAGGTAACTTCCGGTGTCTTTAATACCTACCTGACGCTTTAAAACGCTTTCAAAGAGATCGCCGATGACGGAGAAGACAAAAAGGATCAAACCTATCAGCAAGACTGTAAATAAATGAGCTGGCGACACATGTAACAACAAGGCTCCAAAAAATGCGATCAAACAGGTAAAAAGTGCGCCTCCATACAGCCCTTCTTTTGTTTTTTTAGGGCTGACTTTCGGTAACAACGGATGAGCGCCGAAAGAGCGGCCTACAAAGAATGCACCGGTGTCTGCGGCCCAAATTAAGAACAACATAAAGATAAGAATCGATGCGCCATTTTGAGCAGTTCTGATCGTATTCACGGCTAACCAACAAGGTGCTAACGTCAAAAAACCCATCGTTCCTCGGACCCAAATGCCTTTCGACCAAACATTCGAAAAACGCGGGTAATACAAAATAAGGAAGGCAGCCAAAATCCACCATAAAAGAGCGACGTCCAACACGAGGCGAATGGGCAAATGCCAAACGAGATACAAAACAACTGCGTGACTGCACACATATAAAATCCGGCGCCATGATTTCGGCTCACACTCTATAAAAATGCCCCATTCCCACGCCGCAAATAGAATGATTGCGGTGAAAAAAAGCATGAAATAAAAAACGGGAAGCAAACAGATCGCGCTTAAAACAATAATGGTTAATAAAGCGCCTGTAAGAATGCGTGCTTTTAACACAGTTCACCTCGACTTATTGGTGTTTGGATTTGGCTTGAGGAATCGCACCGAATCGCCTCTCTCGATTCGCATATTCATGCAAGGCTGCTTCGAACGCCGCTTCGTCAAAATCAGGCCATAACGTCTTCGTGAAATACAATTCCGTATAAGCACATTGCCACAAATAAAAATTACTTAATCGCTCTTCGCCGCTGGTACGAATCAATAGATCAGGATCAGGCAATCCTGCAGTTGAGAGATGAGCAGCAACTAATTGAGCATCGATCGCTTGAGCAGTTAATTCACCGCTCGCAATACGAGCCGCTATCTTTTGAAATGCCTGCACTAGATCCCACTGACCTCCATAATTGACTGCGATCATTAACTTCAGACCGGTATTCTCTTGCGTCATGCGTGCAGCGCCTTCCATATCTTTCCGTACTGTGGAAGAAAAACGAGAAAGGTCTCCAAGGAAACGAACACAAATGTTGTGTTCGTGTAATTTCTTAATCTGATTTCTGCAAACATCTGAAAACAGTTGCATAAGATAGTTAATTTCTTCGGTCGGACGGCTCCAATTTTCACTACTGAATGCAAACAAACTTAAGACTTCAATTTTCTTCTCAACCGCCATTTTTACAATTTTGCCAACCGCATCCATCCCCGCTTTATGCCCCATAAAGCGCGATTTCCCGCGCATCTTTGCCCAACGGCCATTGCCGTCCATCACAATGGCAATATGGCGAGGAATGTTTGAGTGCGAATCAGTATTCATTCTGAATTAAATCGATGTGAGATCTGCTTCTTTGGTCGACAACAACTTTTCGACGTCCGCAATATATTGATCCGTTAATTTTTGGATGACTTCCTGATCACGACGCTCTTCGTCTTCATTGATTTTTTTTGTTTTTAAGAGCTCTTTAATAGAGTTATTTGCATCGCGACGCGCATTACGAATAGCAATACGAGAATTTTCGGCTGAAGCGCGAATTAATTTCACTAATTCTTTACGGCGTTCTTCTGTTAAAGGGGGAACAGGAACACGAATCAATTGACCGCTGGTTGCAGGATTTAGACCGATATCCGATTGAAGAATCGCTTTTTCAATCACAGGCACCATGTTCTTTTCCCATGGACTTACCACCAAAGTTCGTGCATCACCGACGGTAATAGAAGCCACTTGATTGAGCGGCACAGAATTTCCGTAATAAGACACTTGGAGGTGTTCGATCAACCCCACATGCGCTCGCCCTGTTCGTACTTTTGCTAACTCGCTTCTCAGAGCTTCGATGCTTTTTTGCATATGAGCTTCAGCATTTTTTTTCAATTCTTCAAACATAACTTGCCTCACTAATTGCTAATGATTGTTCCTTCAGTTTCCCCCAAAATGATTTTCTTCAAAATGCCGGGCTCGTACATATTGAACACACACAACGGCATATCATTATCTTGGCACAAGCAAATGGCAGAAAGATCCATAACATCCAAATGTTTCATCAAAAATTCGTGGTAACTCAACCGTTCGTATTTCTTTGCTTGAGGATCTTTATTTGGATCAGCGGAATAGACGCCGTCTACTTTTGTCGCTTTTAAAATGATATCGGCGTTAATTTCAATGCCTCTCAAACTGGCCGCAGAATCCGTTGAAAAGAAAGGATGACCTGTGCCGCCTACAAAGATCACCACTTTTCCTTCGTTCAAATAATCCAATGCATGGTTGCGGTTAAAAATCTCAACAACTCCAGAGATTTCGATAGAAGACATTATTTGGGCATTTACATTAATGGAGGCCAAACTGTCTCTAAGCAGAAGGCCATTCATGATAGTTGCTAACATCCCCATTTGATCAGAGGTCACTCGATCCAGACCGGTTTTCGCAATCTCTTTTCCACGAAAAAAATTGCCCCCACCAATCACGATTCCAATCTCGACCCCCATATCGACCAATTCTTTTATTTCTTCGCCGATACGACTCAAAGAATGAGGATCAATGCCAAATTCCCGCCCCCCTAATAATGCTTCTCCGCTTAATTTAAGAAGCACTCGTAAATACGCTGGTTTTGCTTGATTCATAAGGTCAGAACTCCTTTTAGTTACTGTTATTTCCCCTGCACTTGCGCTTGAACTTCTTCAGCAAAATTAGTGGTTTCTTTCTCAATGCCTTCTCCAAGCTCAAAGCGAATAAATGACAATACCTTCGCTTTTGATTGTTCTAAAAGTTTTGCAACGGTTAGGTCCGGAGACTTCACAAAAGGTTGTCTTAACAAGCAGACTTCATCGAAATATTTCTTTAATTTGCCGTTCACCATCTTCTCGATGATTTCTTCTTTTGCACCACTGGCTTTCGCTTGCTCGGTAAAGATTTCTTTTTCTTTAGCAACTACTTCTTCTGGAATTTGTTCTGAAGTAATCACGCTGGGTTTCGATGCAGCAATATGCATGGCAAGGTCTTTTGCTAAATTTGCATCGCCACCTTCTAGCTCAACGACAACACCAATGCGGTGACCGTGCACATACACACCTAAGACATGATCGCTTTTGATGGCCTGTAAACGTCGAACATTGATATTTTCCCCTAATTTAATAATCAATTCCTGACGCACCTGATCTGCTGTTTTGCCATCGGATAAAGGAGAAGCCATCAGTTGTTCTAACGAGGCGATCTGTTGCGTCATTGCTAAACCAGACAAAGCCTCCGTGAAACGTAAGAAATTTTGATCGCGAGCGACAAAATCCGTTTCACTATTAATTTCGAGAATAACAACGCTTTTGCCCGCTTGATCTTCACGCACAACAACAACGCCTTCCGCGGCAATACGATCCGCTTTTTTAGCCGCTTTCATCATTCCTTTCTTGCGCAAAAGATCCGCTGCTTTTTCAAGATCACCCTCCGCTTCTTGCAACGCTTTTTTGCAATCCATCATGCCGCAACTGGTTAATCTTCTTAATTCAGAAACTTGTGATGCTGTAATAGCCATATTCTTTTCCTCTTCTTTTTTAATTAAAGAAATTCAGTCAAATAAAAAGGGGCAAAAGCCCCTTTTATTTAGATTTGATATTACTTTTTGTCTGTTTCGTTGGATGGTTTAGGTTCTGCTTCTGCTTCTGCTTCTGCTTCTACTGTTGCTGCTTCCTCTGCTGGCTCTGGAGCAGCCGTATCAGAGGCAGCTTGTCCTTCTTGCTCTGTTACTTCAACAAACTCATCGGACACCTCTTCTTTAACAGCCAAATCACCGGCGCTCACCTTGCCGCGCATAATGCTTTCTTCTGCTAAACCAAGATAAAGCCGAATAGCAGACATCGCATCATCGTTACCAGGAATCACATAATCCACTGCAGAAGGATCATAGTTTGTGTCCACAACGGCCACGACAGGAATATGCAATTTGTTTGCTTCTTTAAGAGCAATTTCTTCTTCTCCAATGTCGATGACAAACAAGGCATCAGGCAATCCGGCCATTTTTTTGATGCCTCCCACACTACGAGTCAAACGCTCTTTTTTTCGAGTCAAACTCAGGATTTCTTTTTTGGTCAAATCCCCAAAGGCGTTTTTTTCGAACTGTGCTTCAAGTTCTTTTAAACGCTTTACGGAGTGTCGAATGGTTTTGTAATTGGTCAACATGCCTCCCAACCAACGATGGTCGACATAAGGCATACCACAACGCTCTGCTACTTCTTTGATGAGCTGTTGAGCGGCAGGTTTTGTGCCTACAAATAAGATCTTCCCTTTGTGTGCAGCGACATTGCCTAAAAAGTTCATGGCGTCTCTCAATAAAGGCAGGGTCTTTTCAAGATCGATAATATAAATCTTGCCGCGCGCTCCATATATATAAGGAGCCATTTTGGGATTCCAGTAACGCCGTTTGTGTCCAAAATGAACACCGGCCTCAAGAAGATCTTCAATAAAAATTGATTTCATTTTTTTTCCTCATATTGGGTTTTAAAACCTCCTCACATTCTGCATTAACCAACTTAGAGTCACTCTAAGCACCCGGCCTGCATGAGCATGTGAGTGTGTATTTTTGCTTCTTGTCGCAGGTTGCTAAAAAAAGCCGCGCTTTATACCATGGCTCAATTTCCTCAACAATTTCTTTTATGGCCACAGGGGGTTTGATTTGATTGATATAAAGAACGATGAAGCGATAAAAAAAATGAGAATAGCTTCTCAATTGGCCGCTGAAGTTTTAGTCATGATTGCCCCATATGTACAAAAAGGGATTACAACAAACGAATTAGACCGCATTTGCCACGATTACATCGTAAACATTCAAAAAGCTGTTCCAGCCCCCCTGAATTATCATGGATTTCCAAAAAGCATTTGCACATCCATCAATCAACAAATTTGCCACGGCATCCCCGGCGAACGTGCTCTAAAAAATGGGGACATTATCAATATTGATATCACGGTCATCAAAGATCGATATCACGGCGATACCAGCAAAATGTTCTTTATCGGCACCCCTTCCATGCAAGCAAAACGATTAGTGCGAATCGCGCAGGAATGTTTGTATTTAGGCATCCAACAAGTGGCACCAGGAAAACAGTTTGGAGACATCGGAGCTGTCATCCAAAAACATGCTGAAAAAAATCATTATTCAGTCGTTCGGGAGTATTGTGGGCACGGAATCGGAACAGGTTTTCATGAAGAACCCAGCGTATTGCATTTCGGTAAACCAGGCACTGGAGAAATTTTAAAACCGGGAATGACATTTACGATTGAACCGATGATTAATACAGGGAAAAGACACACGAAATTGCTATCAAACCAATGGACGGTTGTGACGAAAGACCATAGTTTATCGGCTCAATGGGAACATACGATTCTGGTCACTGCTTCAGGGTACGACATCTTAACTTTCCGAGAAGAAGAACAAAGTCTCATCGATAAAACCGCTTAATTTTCACAAAAAAGGAAATCCATCATGGCTTTTACATTACCCAAATTACCGTATGAACGAAGCGCGCTTGAACCTTATATTTCTGCAGAAACGCTCGAATATCATTACGGGAAACATCACAACGGCTATGTAACAAAACTAAACAAGCTCATTGAAAACACTGAATATGCTGACAAGAGTCTTGAAGACATTATTCGATCGGCTTTCGGGGGTGTTTTTAATAATGCCGCACAAGCATGGAATCATGCGTTTTATTGGAAGTGTTTAAGCGCAAACAAAAATCAAGAGCCTTCTCCTCAACTATTAAAAGCGATTCAAAAAAGTTTTGGTTCGCTTGAAAATTTCAAAGAAAAATTTGTTGCAACGGGCATGTCTACGTTTGGATCAGGTTGGGTTTGGTTAATCAAGAAAAGTGATGAATCTATTGCTATTGAAAGCACCAGCAACGCCGGCAATCCATTAACAGAAGATAAACAACCATTGTTAACGTGTGATGTGTGGGAACACGCGTATTACATCGACTATCGCAATGAACGAAAAAAATACCTTGAAAATTTCTTCCCGATTGTAAATTGGAGCTTTATTTCAAGTGAATTTGCGAAATAAGCCTGCGTTTACAAATTTTTATTATTTGATTATGGATTTTCAAAAAAATTTCTATATCCTGCGCCGCTTCGTCAGGGTAGACGAAGCAACCTTTTCAAAGGTTTTTAATTTAAAGCTTAAAGAGGATTCTTTATGAATAAAACAATCGTAAGCATTGCGTGTCTTGCAGCCAGTGGAGTTGCTTTTGCAGCAGCACCTATGCAACCAATGTCTTCAACTAAGTTAGGTTGGTACGTTGGTGTTGGTTTGAATTATACCGGCATTATGGCC
>JAHJDF010000070.1 GCA_018812595.1 Gammaproteobacteria bacterium | reverse complement strand
CAATATAGGTTGCTCAAAATAAGTTTGCGCCACATCTTGATTAACTTCTGTCCCTAAACCGAAAAAATGCATAAGCCCAAGATAGAAAAGCGCTTCCTGGTTATTCGGTAATTTGCTCGCAAAGGAGCACAAATGAAACGCTTTTTCATAATCAATTGCCATACCTAACCCGGCATAGGCCATCTTTCCAAGAAATGACGCGGCAGACGAACAGCCTCCTCGTAAAGCTTTTTTGAAATGTTTATATGCCAATGAATAATTTTGCTGAGTACCTCGCCCTTCAAAGTAGCAAATACCTAAATTGAAATGAGCAAGTCCGTAAGCAGGATCTAACGCTAGAGTTCGCTGATACAGTTCAAAGGCTTTCTGATCGTCAGCATCGCCAGAATGCATAAAACCACTGTAATACCAAGCTCCTAATTGACAAACGACAACAGGAATATTGCTTTCTAATAAATCTGCAACATAACGTTTCGCTAACTCAAGATTTTCTTCCCCACCTTCGCTTTTGCTATACATATCGGCCAAATGCAATTTAGCAATCGGCATAGCTTGATTGAAAGGAATAAGTTTGTAATCCCGTAAAACCACTTCAAATAGGTGACGAGCCACCACAAAATTTTTCGCAACACCAAAACCATTACGATAACAAAGTGCCAAATTCACCAATGCTTCAGCAATATGCTTCTTTGCAGCTATTTCAAACAATTGAAATGCTTTTTTCCGATTTTGTTTTACTCTCCAACCTTGCAAATATGCCTCCCCCAGATGACATACCGCTTGCATATTTCCTAGCAGAACGGCTTGGTTAAATAACTCCACCGCTCGCTCTGGATTCCGTTGATCGCTTTGTCGGTATAGATACAAATCACCCAATGAAATATATCCATCAGAATCATTTTGACGACAAGCTGCAGATAACCAAAAAACTGCACTTTCATAATCGCGTTCTACACCACAACCAAAAGCCAAAAACTTCCCTAAAACTGCTTGCGCTTTAGCATCGCCGCTCTCAGCTAAAGCACGTAACTCTTCTATCCTTTTTATATAATAAGTTTCATCGACATAGGCCTTTTGTGGAGCAGGACGAGATTTAATCACCAAGGGAATTAATCTCTTTTGATTTGGATCGTGAAGCAAATGAACCATTCGTGGAGATTTTTGATCATCCATATGAACAAACTTCAAACGAGTAGCATCTGCAGGATCGAGTTCCCAATAATAAACACTGATTTGATTAAGCTTTGCGATAGCTTGAAAAAGAATAGGAGGCATGTTTGTGAAACAAGAAGAATACCAATCGGGTCTTCTTTTAAGAATCTTGATGTAATGCTTAAAAACGTCTTTTCGTAAACAAAATGCCAATAGCAGTTCGCGTTCTTTCAGGAGCTCTGGCAATAAGACGGTCGTTTTAAATGCCTCAACACAGTTAATAAATTCTTTCTGTTTTTTATTGACTGGTAATGGAACGGCTGTTTCATAATCATCCAATGCAATCAACGAATCTAGATCGCCTTCCCAACCGTAGGCATCGACTAATTCACGGATAAAAGCATCTTTTATTTTTTGAATCTTTTGATGTTGTTGGCGAAGTGCTTGATAACCTTCAAAAGGCATATCGACTTGCAGACACACTTTCGCTCGTACCAATTCCACCACATCTTTCTGCATCAACTGTCGTAATGAAAGATCCTCTGCATTTTTTAACAATTGCCTAAATACTTTCTCAGCAGACAATCCAAAAGCGGCAAAACCATAATAAGGATCATTGTAATGACGCGAACCAACAGCATCCTCAAACGAAAATTCACCGTACTCAGGGATATCGCCACTCAACACTAATTCAGAAGGTTGCACTTCTGTTTGTGTAACGACTGGAAGCTCTATCTTCGTCTGATCAATATCGAAGATACGAACGGCAATCGCTTCAGGCGACATAAATCGCAATAATTGAAAGGAAATACCTCTCTTGATTGCACGCCAATAAACAAAGCTGTGTCCTATTGGAATACCGTGCTTGTGTGCCTGCACCATCTGTCCATACGTCAAGCCGTCTTGAATAACCATTCGTTCTTTTTGAAGTCGTTCGCCAAAAACACTTTCAAGTCCGGTGAAAAAGTAAGCATGGTTTTTTTCTAATTCAGCATACGGTTTCTTTAATTCGGCATGCAGTTTCTTTGATCGAGTTAACTCTTGCCTTTTTTTATCCAAATCCTCTTTCATATTAGGAGTTGATGATGATTGTTCTGTAGTTTCTTGTTCCGAAGAACCGGATTGGCCTGACATCTCGGAAGCAGGTGTTGCCTTTTCTGAAGGCAGTGGATCATAAGGCGATTCGGCTAAAACACTCTGCTGCGGTTGTTTTCTTTCTACAAGTTTATGAACAACTGTGTTTTCAGAAGCCCCTACAGGAAAACGCGCACGAACATATGCAAGACAATTAACCAGTTTTTCAACAGTCTGATCAATTTCCGAATAACCACACGTTAAAAGATCCTCATCATCCCTATTAGCTTGTGCATCTTCAGCAAGATTCACTGCTGCCAATACAGATTCTTCTACAGAGAAAAATTGCGATAGAAGTTTAGGCAAATGAATTAAGAAAAAATCTTGGTTGTCTAAAGGATGCTGCTGAAAAAATTCCAAAAAATCAGACTTCTTCCACAATTGTTCGCGCGCTTTACGATTCAAATCTGCATCGGTACTAAAACCTAATCCAATAAAT
>JAHJDF010000069.1 GCA_018812595.1 Gammaproteobacteria bacterium | reverse complement strand
GGGGATCCAGCCTTTGTAAATATATGTTTCTGGATCCCCGCTTTCGCGGGGATGACGATCGGACGCTTTCGCGGGGATGACGATCGGACGCTTTCGCGGGGATGACGATCGGACGCTTTCGCGGGGATGACGATCGGACGCTTTCGCGGGGATGACGACGGAGCTTTCAATACGAGGAAAAACATGACATCGGTTATTTCGTGTAAACAGTTGAGTAAGTCGTTTTTGGACGCACATAAGCGGTTAGTGGTTTTGAAAGATATTGCGTTTGAAGTAGAGGAAAAAAAGACCGTTGCTATCTTGGGTGCATCCGGTGTAGGGAAGAGCACATTCCTTCAGTTATTGGGTGGTTTGGACAAACCGACTTCAGGAAAAGTGTTTTGGGGCGAGCACGACATTCATCATTTGTCTGAAAAGAAGCGTTCTCGTTTAAGAAATCAATATCTAGGGTTTGTTTACCAATTCCATCATTTGATGCCTGAATTTACGGCGTTGGAAAATGTTGCCATGCCGTTATTGATCGGTTCGACGGATATTCAAGAAGCTTCTGATAGAGCGGCAGAATTTTTGAAAAAAGTGGGTTTGCCGGATAAAAGCCATCGCAAGTTAAGTGAGCTGTCTGGTGGAGAGCGTCAACGTCTTGCGGTTGCGCGTGCGTTGGTAACGCGTCCGCGCTGTGTTTTAGCGGATGAGCCGACGGGAAATTTAGATGCTAAAACAGCGCTGCAGGTTCTCGATGTTATGTTGGAGTTACAAGCAGAGTTGAAGACAAGCATTGTCATCGTGACGCATGATTTACAACTTGCGAAAAGAATGCATCGTTGTTACGAAATGCAATCAGGTGGTTTGGAACCGTTACACACATAGGAGAATTTATATGCGAAAACCCTTAGCTATTGTAATTGGTCTTTTGTCATTGTTTTTAGTGGCGTGTGCGACTCACAAGGTGCCCACGTCAGCGACTGCTTTGATGGAGGGGTATTACAATGCGCCGCCTAAGTTGAAAGAGAGCAGTCTTTATACGGTTGTAGCGGAAGGTCATGGAGAGCTTGCGGGTGTGATGAATCGACAGTTTGTTACGTATTTTGAGGATGACGATCGTTTCCATGTCAATGATGGAGAGACGTTTCAATTAGAGTATTCCGGAGAGTATGCCTATCGTGTGGATCGAGGAAACAACAAGCATGCGGTTTTAACGTATGTTGTTCATCACGGGTATTTGATGGGTAAAACGATTGTGGTGGATATGAATTTTCAATCCGGAACTTCTGGCACGTATCGTGCCACGATTACACGAGGCGGAAGTGGTTCAGAGGAAGGCATTTTTGAGGTGCAGTAAATTTTCGTAAGGAGGAATGGTTATGCCATCGTTTGATGTTGTTTCTAAAGTGGATATGCATGAGTTAACCAACGCGATTGATCAGGCTAATCGTGAGATTCAAACGCGATTTGATTTTAAAGGCTCCAATGCCAAGTTTGATTGGGGGGATAACAAGATCACGATGAGCGCGCCTTCTGATTTTCAGCTCAAGCAGATGTTGGATGTGTTGCAGAATAAATTTGCGAAGCGAGGTCTTGATGTTCGTAACTTAGACAAACAAAAACCGGAAGTCAGTTTACATATGGCCAAGCAAGTATTGGAAGTGAAGCAAGGCATTGATGCAGAGTATGCGAAGCGCATCACAAAGCTCATTAAGGATTCTAAGTTGAAGGTGCAGACGTCCATTCAAGGGGAGCAAGTTCGAGTCACTGGAAAGAAGCGCGATGATCTACAAGATGTGATCGCGTTGTTAAAAGAATCGAATCTGGAATTGCCGTTGCAATACGAAAACTTCAGAGATTGATGCGGTTTTTCACCGTCATCCCCGCTTCGTCATCCCCGCGAAAGCGGGGATCCAGCCTTCCGTCATCCCCGCGAAAGCGGGGATCCAGAATTTATATATTTTCTGGATTCTTAGCTTTCGCGGGAATGACAAAACGAACTGGATACCCGAAAGCAGCTAGGAATGACGGAGAAACATACAAGCCAGAGATAAAATAAATGGATCGTTTTGTTGCATTAGGGATGAAAAATGGAAGTGTAGAGACGCGATTTATCGCGTCTCGTTTGTTTTTTCTTGAGTTTGTTCTTGCTGCTTATTAGCAGCACTTTTCCCTTTATCCCGGAACGTAATACGGCCTTTCGTCAGATCGTAAGGTGTCATTTCCACAGTTACATGATCGCCTTTCAGGATGCGGATATAGTTTTTACGCATACGTCCTGAGATATGCGCAATGATGACATGCCCATTTTCAAGCTCGACGCGAAACATAGTATTGGGAAGCGTTTCAGTCACCGTCCCACTCATCTCGATATAATCTTCTTTCGACATAAATACCTCATAGGCCAACAGAAAAGCGCCAGATTATACAGATTTTCCCGGCAGACCCTATTGCTGAAAAAGGGACATTTCTATTTTGCCCTAATAAACAAATCGCCATAATATTTGTTGCTCTAACAGGAAATGAAAATGCCAAATAGAAAAAAATGTACATGCCAATGCCAAAATAATAATAATAAAAGCCCTTCTAGCTCAGAATTTAATGGAGGAGCCTGCTTTTTACCAAAACCCGTGCAATATGTTATTGCCTTAGTAATAGGATTAGTTACATGGTGGTTTGTATACAATAATTTACCAAGGTTATCTCATTACATAACCTATTCTCTGTTACACATAAAACCTCGTACTCATTTGGGCGAAAGCTTGGAGTTCTTTTTCTACGACACACCTAAAGTATTGATGTTGCTTACCTTAATAGTTTTCTTTGTTGGGTTATTAAGAAGCTTTATTACTCCTGAAAAGACCAGACGTATTCTTGCGAGTAAAAGTGAGTTTTTGGGAAATGTTTTGGCTGCACTACTTGGTATTGTTACTCCTTTTTGCTCGTGTAGCGCTGTGCCATTATTTATTGGATTTGTAACCGCAGGTGTGCCTCTAGGCGTAACGTTCTCATTCTTAATTTCTTCGCCAATGGTTAATGAAATTGCCTTGATTTTGCTATATGGATTACTTGGCTGGAAAATTGCAGCAATCTATTTAATCACAGGGCTTGTTATTGCGATCATAGCTGGCTTTGTCATTGGTAGGTTTCATATGGAGAACTATGTCGAAGACTGGGTTAGGAAGCTAGATAAGGCAATATCCATTGAGGGTAACGGCCACTCAATCACTTGGGCCAATAGATTTCAAATGGCAAGGCAGTCTGTTAAAGACATAGTTGGTCGCGTCTGGATGTTCATGATTATTGGTATAGCTGTTGGGGCTGGTATACACGGTTATATACCACAGTCATTGATGGTCTCTATTATGGGACGAGGTGCGTGGTGGTCAGTACCATTAGCGGTAATCATTGGTGTGCCAATGTACTCAAATGCCGCAGGCATTATTCCTGTTGTTGAAGCGCTATTAGGCAAAGGGGCTGCTTTAGGGACAGTTCTTGCTTTCATGATGTCAGTAATAGCTTTATCACTCCCGGAAATGGTTATTTTACGTAAGGTGTTAAAAATGCGGTTAATTTATACATTTGTTGCTGTAGTAACTTTGGGAATTCTTGTTGTAGGTTATCTATTTAACGGATTAATTTTGAATGGTTACCATTAATAAAATAACGGGAAAATGAAATGATAGAAATTAAGATATTTGGTTTTGGATGTTCGACTTGTAAAAAGCTAAAAAAACTGGTTGATAACATTGTTCGGCAAAATAAATTAGAAGCTAACGTTGAATATATAACTGATTTTGCAGAAATAGCTAAATTCAACATTATGTCATCACCCGCGATTATGATCGACGGAGAAATAAAAGCTGCTGGAAGAGTTCCTACTAGAACAGAGATTGAAAATTGGATTCATCGTTCGCCATAGTGGGGCAACAAATTCGGACCAAACCGAAGAAACTCACGAATTGGAATCAGTATGAAAACAAATTTAGCCATTTTTGAAGATTACAAAATTCGTCGTGTTTACGATGAAGAAACAGAAACTTGTTTTTTTTCAGTCGTGGATATTATTCAGGCATTGATACAGCAACCTGATTATCAGGCGGCTAGAAACTATTGGAAGGTATTAAAAAACCGGCTTAAAAAAGAAGGCAGTGAGTCGGTTACAAAATGTAACCGACTGAAATTAGAAGCTGCGGACGGTAAAAGATACCTTACAGACATGGTGAGAGCTGAAATCTTGCTACGTTTAATCCAATCTGTGCCCAGTCCTAAAGCTGAGCCAATCAAGCTGTGGTTAGCAAAAGTAGGCTATGAACGAATGCAAGAAATGATTGATCCAGCAAGAGCGTTGGATCGGGCGCGTGAAACTTGGCAAAAACATGGACGTAGCGAGAAGTGGATTCAGTAACGGATGATGGGACAAGAAAGCCGTAACAAGTTAACCGATTATTGGAAGGATCATTGTATAAAAGAAGGTAAGGAGTCTGCGATTCTGACAAATATTATTCATCAAGAATGGTCAGGGGTTAGTGTTAAAGACCACAAAGAATTAAAAGGATTGAAAGCTGAAAATCTACGCGATCACATGAGCGAAGCAGAATTAATTTTTACTGCGTTAGCTGAGCTTTCTACGCGGCGGATTGCAGCAAGTACTCAGGCAACGGGAATGAAAGAAAATAAAATTGCTGGTAAAGAAGGCGGCAACATCGCTAAAAAAGCAAGGCTAGAATTGGAGCATAAAACTAAAAAGAAAGTAATTTCAGCAGATAATTATTTAAAGCCATTGAAGAAAGAGATTAAAAATAAATCAAAAGGTTAATGGGCTGAGGTTAAATAATGTTACCTCTTACATCGAGGCATAAAAAAACCACCGAAGGTGATTTTCCCTTAGGTGGTTTTTTTATAATTTGGTTACGGCTACGGGAATGACTCGGGCCATCCTGGCCCTCGCCCTGCGGGCTGTTCGCTGCGCTCGCATTCAAAATCAGCAATCCTGCTGATTTTGTGAACCCGCTGTTGGGTTCAATCCCCGCCGCCCGGCATTGAGACATAAAAAAACCACCGAAGGTGATTTTCCCTTAGGTGGTTTTTTTATAATTTGGTGGAGGCGGCGGGAATTGAACCCGCGTCCGCAAATCCTCTGCCGTTGGTTCTACATGCGTAGTCGAATCTTTAATTTAACTCAACGTTACCCGACCGACAGGGAAAGCGATGAGCGATCTCTTTTTTTTAACAACGCCGTGTCGAGAACACGTGTTGCGAGCTTATGTAATATGACCACTGAGTCGAACGCATAAGCACATTCGGTCAATGGACTGTTTCGTTTTCTTAGGACGAAGTGTGATTTGGCTCAAACTGCTTACGCAGCTTTTATTGCCTCACCACCAGCAAAAGTTTCGTCGTTTGCGACTACTTTATTGCAGCGTAATTTACGAGGTCAGCTACATCCTCGGCATGCCCCTTCGGTTTCGCAACCCACGTCGAAGCCAGGTCGCCCCCAAAAGACGCTGGAAAGTATAGGAGATCCTGCCCGGAAAGCGAGGGAAGAGAGGGCTCGTATGTAATAAAAAAGCGCGACAAATCGCGCTTTTTCTATCAAGTCGTTTGAGGCAAAAGTTTTGATCAGATGCGAGGCCGTATTTGGAGACCTTCTAATTTGGCACAGACATTTTCAATGCCAGTTGTCTCTACCTCGATGAATTGCACATTAGAATTTTGTTCTTTGTACGCTTCTTTTATCGTCTGATTTTCTTCCATTAAGCGTGTTTTTTCATAACCGTTAGGTGTTCCCATCACAACAAAGACTTCGTCTCCATCGTCTATATCGCTCATTATCTCTTTGTATAACTTCTTGTATAACTCCGTTTCTCTTCTTTTCTTCTCGAAAGAATAAGCGCAGTTTTTTGTGATTTCAGATAGCCCGTTTTCCTCTAAATACTTTTTGTGTATTGAATTGGAATCACTAAGAAGATGTATGTTCCCTTGTCGATTTAACTGATTCCAGTCGGCTTGAAACTTGTCAGGGATCTTAATCATTGCATTCCAAGCTTCACGGATTCGTTTGTCTGACGCTATTTCTTCTGATTGGCCCAGCATCTTTCGGATAGCAATGATGAAACTTTCTTCATCGGTTTCACCTTGGTTGAATTGGTTCCTCAGTGGGGCAAATTGTTCTTTGTGATTCAGATAAAAACAGTAGGCAGAAAAAAATTTTTTCTTTGCTAATTGGTTAAATTTTTCGATAGAAAGCAATTCGTCCAATTCCAACAAAAGCCCCATAGGAATAATGTAATGTTTTGTCATCTGCTTATTGTCCTTGTGTGACTCAAAATGTTTTTATCGTTCTACAGCGTCAATCTCTGCTGCAATTGATCCATAAAGTTTAGCGTATCAGTTTGCATCCGCGAGAAAGCGAACCATTTTTTTCCTAGATCTTTAAGTGATGCGTCGATGTGATAGATGGCGTTGTGATCAATGATCAAGAAACGATCGTGACTGTGTGGAAATTCGTAAGCTGCAATGGGCGGGTATTGTTCGTTGTGCTTTTTTAGGTCTTGCGAGAGTTGTGTGGTGATGATTTTGGTAAGAATAGTGGCGGGTCACATTTGCAGGACGTTTAGCCAGTTGTATGAGTACGCTGTCATCGATGAAGTTGTCGATCAGCACAATAGAGTGTTTAGCTTGTCTCATCAGGTTGTTGATAAAGACGTAAGCATCAAAGATTTGTCCTTCAAAGAAAACACCTTGAGAGCGAGACAAGCTTTTATTTTCCAGTGCATCAAAGATTTGATCGAACCGCGCATCGGTTTTTATTTCATGAGTAATTTGCCGTTTTTCCAGCGTATCCATACGTTGCATCAGACCACCGTTTCCAGCGATATAGCGACGCATTTCGACGAAAGCTCGCATAATGGCGATGTGAATTTCTATAGCAAAGCTACTGGTCAATATGGTTGCAAGAGTTGCAACTCCTTGTTCAGTAAATGCAAAGGGCATTGAGCCCCCTAATATTTTTTTTGAAGGTATCACAGATTGTGATACCAGGAGCTCGATCTCTAATTTGTTTAATACAAACATAAAATCATCGGGAAAACGTTTTTTATTTCTTTTTACTGTTTGTTTGAGTGTTCGAGTTTCTATTCGATAAAGCTTAGCCAAATCTCGATCGATCATGATTGGCACACCGCGGAGGGTATGAATCAGTGTTTGCAACGTATTAGGCTGAATTAGTGCTTCATCCGTTTTCATTATTTGCAATCTCAAATTTGAACTTTGAACCGGTCGTATTTTGCGATCGGAAAGATTGAAGAGCTTATGAGGAGAATGTTGAAAAGGAATGCGGAAAAACTACTGGTTTTATTTCTTCTTCGTGCCGCCTTTGTTTCGGAACAAGCGACCTTGTTCTACTTTCCATTCGCGGTCTTTAATGGTGCGGCGTTTATCGAATTCTTTCTTTCCATGACACAACGCAATCTCGCATTTTACTTTTCCGTGTTTCCAATACAGCGCAAGAGGAACCAACGTAAAGCCCTTGCGTTCGACTTGCCCGATCAGTTTTTTTAATTCCGATTGATGCAACAGCAACTTGCGTGTGCGGTCAGGCTCTGGGTTTGTATAAGAAGCTGCCGTCGGCAGCGGCGT
>JAHJDF010000068.1 GCA_018812595.1 Gammaproteobacteria bacterium | reverse complement strand
TTCCCGCCTACGCGGGAATGACGAAGGACTGGATTCCCGCCTACGCGGGAATGACGAAGGACTGGATTCCCGCCTACGCGGGAATGACGAAGGACTGGATTCCCGCCTACGCGGGAATGACGAAGGACTGGATTTCCGCCTTCGCGGGAATGACCGTTTAACTAAGGATAAAACATGTCTTTATTACAACTTTCCGAAGAACAACCACAATCTTCCAAACGCAAAGCGATTGGAATTGATTTGGGGACGACTTACTCCTTAGTCGCTGTAAGAACAGAAGAAGGCGTGAATGTTCTTCCCGATGCGCAAGACCGATATCTCTTACCTTCAATCGTTTCTTATACCGATCACCTTTCTGTGGGTTGGGAAGCTAAAGAGCATGCTGTTCAAAACCCGCAACACACCATCATTTCGGTGAAACGGTTCATGGGGCAAGGGTTAAGTGATATCGAAAAACAATGCGGTCCTTTGCCTTATATCTTTCGTGATACCGAACAAGGAATGCCAAAAATTGAAACACCTGTTGGCGATATCAGCCCGGTACAAGTGTCTTGTGAGATTTTAAAAGTATTAAAACAGCGAGCAGAAACAGCTTTGCAAACTTCAATACAAGATGCCGTGATCACCGTGCCGGCTTATTTTGATGATGCACAAAGGCAAGCAACGAAAGACGCTGCACGCCTCGCAGGCTTGTCTGTGCTTCGTTTGCTGAATGAACCCACAGCGGCTGCAATCGCGTATCACTTAGATAAAAAAGAAGACGGTTGTTTTGTGGTGTATGACCTAGGCGGTGGCACGTTTGACGTTTCTATTTTGCGTTTGTCACAAGGTGTGTTTGATGTCTTAGCTGTTGGCGGAGATTCCGCATTAGGCGGAGACGATATGGATCGGGTTATTGTGAATTGGTTATTGGAGCAACTTTCTCTTCAAACGGTTTCTGAAAAACTGCGTATGGATTTTGTGATGCAAGCGCGAACAGTTAAGGAGAGTTTGACCGATCATCTTCAAGCAGAATTAAAGGTGAGTGGCCATGACGATATGACGATCACACGCGATCAATTCAATCAATTGATTCAACCGTTGGTTCGAAGGACTTTAGAAGCATGTCGTCAAGCGATGCAGGATGCTGATTTAGGAATTCAAAGTGTAGACGATGTGATTTTGGTTGGAGGCGCCACGCGCATACCTTATGTACGAACGAGCGTGGCGGAATTATTTCAGAAGGAACCGCGAACGGATTTAGATCCTGAAAAAGTAGTTGCTATAGGCGCTGCAATCCAAGCGGATGTATTGGTCGGCAATTGCGCGGACGATGATGTTTTGTTGTTAGATGTATTGCCGTTGTCATTGAGCATTGAAACCATGGGTGGTCTTGTTGAGAAGATGATTTTTCGCAATACGAAAGTTCCTGTTCAGCAATCACAAGTATTCACGACGTTTCAAGATGGACAGACGGCAATGTTGATTCATGTGCTTCAAGGCGAGCGTGAATTGGTGCAAGACTGTCGTTCGCTCGCTCATTTTGAATTGCGTGGAATTCCTGCATTGCCTGCGGGTCAAGCTAAAGTTGAAGTGACATTTCAGGTGGATTTGGATGGATTGTTAGTGGTTGAAGCTAAGGAATTAAGCACAGGGAAGGGTACTCAAGTGCAGGTCAAACCGACCTATGGGCTCACGGATACAGAAATCGAAAGCATGTTGATCGCGTCTTTTGAGCATGCGGAAGACGATTGGGACGCGCGGCAATTAGCGGAAATGAAAGTGGAAGGATTGCGACTGATCGAAGCAGTAGAGAGTGCTTTGAAAGCCGACGGTGATGCGTTGATCTCTGTTGAGGAGCAAAAAAATCTGAAAGCGAAGCTGAACGAAATGAAACAGGCCTGTGACACGGATGATCCTGAATACATTCAAAATGCTTTATGGCAATTGGATCAAGCCAGCCGACCCTTTGCGCGACGGCGCATGGATGCAACTATTCAGTCGATATTAAAAGGTCGTCGAGTGGATGAGTTGGAAGTTATGGCTTTGGAGCAATAGAACAAACAGCTGGAGCAGCACACTGTTCAAACAAATCTCTCGGATTTGGGGAGGGCAGATTGTTTTCTGTGGCATACCTTCTGGCCTTCAAGTAGTCCTCTAACATCTCATTCTGGGGAT
>JAHJDF010000009.1 GCA_018812595.1 Gammaproteobacteria bacterium | reverse complement strand
TCAGGAAAGAAATGGGGGGGTAATGTGATGTGTAGTTGTAGCTCCAGATATTCTCGAAAAGATAAACCTTCCAGTGAATAGATAATGGCTCTTCGGGTCAGGTCGTGACTCCCCTTTTGAATTTCAAGAGCCGAACTTCCTGAAGCGATGATTTTTAAAGCGGGAAAGGTGTCGTAGATGCTTTTTAGCTCTTTAGACCATTCGACATATTGATGAATCTCATCAAATGCGATGATCTTTCCCCCCAGTTGTACGAATTGTTCTGCAATTTCATAAAGCGACAGGCTTCGCAGCAAGAAATGGTCGGCTGGGATATATAAAATGGATGTGTTGAGCGGATCGTCTTTTACAGTTTTTAGCAAGTATTGAATGATAAGCGTTGTTTTTCCTGTGCCGCGTTGCCCAATCAAAATAGAAAGGCGGTGTTCAAATGGATCTTTTTTAAAAAAGTCTCTTTGGTAGGTTTTGTTTTCCAACTAAAAGGACCTGTTGCAATCCGGTTTTTTGAGACATTCTTGGCGCATAACTTATTGATTTTTTTTTGGATCCCCGCTTTCGCGGGGATGACAATGAATGGCTGCGGGGATGACAATGAATGGCTGCGGGGATGACAATGAATGGCTGCGGGGATGACGCTAGAGCACTAGGCAAAATTTCTGACTTCTCCTTTTTCCGCTACATTGCTTACGCAGCGTTCGCACAACGTAGGATGTTGTGCATCTTCGCCAATGTCTGCGCGGCGTTGCCAGCAGCGTTCGCATTTTGGATGCTTCGAGGGCGTCACGCTTAATTTAATGCCTGTCATTTCAGTGTGTATGGCGTCTTCAGGCGCTTCCTCATAAGGCAATACGGCTGCGTGTGACGTGATCAACACGAACCGTAATTCGCTACCCAATAAATCCAGTGCGCTTTTGAAATCGCTGTCCGCAAACACCGTTACTTCCGCTTCCAAAGCAGACCCAAGATTTCCTGCTTGACGCACATTTTCGATCGCTTTGTTCACTTCGTTTCGAATGGCAATCACATCGCCCCAATACTTGCGATTCATGCGTTCATCTTCAGCCAACGGAATCAAGTGCGGATACCAGCCTTCGAGAAAGACAGAGTCTTCACGTTTGCCTGGAATCAAAGGCCAAATCTCCTCGGCTGTGAAACTTAAGATTGGTGCAATCCATCGCACCATGGCCTCGATGATGTGATACATCGCTGTTTGAGCCGAACGTCTGGGCTGTCCATCTGCTTTCGCCGTGTATTGACGGTCTTTAATGATGTCTAAATAAAAACTACCCATCTCGATGGAACAAAAATGGTGAATCTTTTGGAACACACGATGGAACTCGTATTTGTTATACGCATCCATGATTTCTTCTTGCACCAAATACGCTTGATCCACTGCCCAACGATCCAACGCAATCATCTCGTCGAACGCTAACTGATCGTTCGAAGGGTCGAAGTCATACAAATTCGAAAGCAAGAAACGAGCCGTGTTTCGGATGCGTCGATACGTATCTGAGGTGTGTTTCAAGATGTCTTCTGATGCAACAATATCGTTTTGATAATCGATCGAAGATACCCATAAACGCAAGGTATCAGCACCTAGTGTGTCCATAATATCCGTGGGATCCACGACGTTACCCAAAGATTTCGACATCTTTCGACCTTGAGGATCTACGGTAAATCCATGCGTTAAAACTTGACGATACGGAGGCTCACCTTTCATCGCGCAAGCGGTTAGCAGTGAAGTTTGGAACCAACCACGATGTTGATCGGAACCCTCTAAATACAGATCCGCCGGGAACCTCAATTCAGGCCGCTGCGCCAACACACACTCGTGACTAACTCCCGAATCAAACCAAACATCCAACACGTCAATGACTTTTTCGTATTGATCCGCTTCATCGCCGATCAATTCACGCGGTTCCAAAACATCCCAAACTTCAATGCCCGCTTGTTCCACACGTTTTGCAATTTCTTCCAACAATTGCGGTGTGTTCGGGTGAATATCCCCGGTTTCTTTATGTATAAACAGAGCGATCGGCACGCCCCAAATGCGTTGACGAGAAATACACCAATCCGGTCTATTCACGACCATCCCGACAATGCGCGATTCGCCCCAACCTGGAATCCACTCGGTTTTAGCAATTGCATCTAACGCTTGTTCGCGAAGATGCATTTTGTCCATGCTGATGAACCATTGCTGTGTTGCACGGAAGATAAGAGGCGTTTTGTGTCGCCAGCAATGCGGATAGCTGTGCGTAATTTTCTCTTCATGAATGAGTGTTTTGTGTTGCTTCAATACTTCGATGACATGCTCGTTAGCTTCTTCAACGGTTTCTCCTGCAAACAAGGCGGTTGAATCAATAAAACGACCGTCGGGTCCAACTGGATTTTCCAAAGGCAAGTTGTATTGCACACCTACCACATAATCTTCTTGCCCGTGTGCGGGAGCGGTATGCACAGCGCCTGTTCCTGCTTCGGTTGTTACGTGATTGCCTAACACAACTGGAACTTTGCGATCATAGAAAGGGTGCAGCAGCTTTTCGCCTTCCAAATCGCGACCTTTGCAATACGCCAATACGCGATAATCGATTACGTCATAACGGAATGTGACATCGCTGATTAAAGGCTCTGTGACCAGCAGGTATTGTTTTTCCTGATTGGGGAACGTCATTTCGACGACGGCGTAATCTAAATCAGCATGCAAAGCGACTGCTTGATCCGCTGGTAATGTCCAAGGTGTCGTTGTCCAAATCGCAACATACAATCGATCTTTGTTGATGGAGGGCGAGACGTGTTGGCATTTGCTTAAAAAGCTTTCTGGATTAATGACTTTGAAGCGAATGTCGATCGCAAAAGAATCTTTGTCGATGTATTCGACTTCAGCTTCTGCAAGAGCCGATCCGCAATCGATGCACCAGTGAACCGGTTTGGCACCGCGTTGCAAATGCCCGTTTGCGATCACAGTCGATAGGCTACGGATGATGTTGGCTTCGTAGTGATAATCCATGGTGATGTATGGATGTTCCCAATCGCCAAAAACGCCCAATCGAATGAAAGATGCTTTCTGTTGTTTGATTTGCGATTTCACATAACGGCGGCAAGCTGCTCTAAAGTCAGAAGCGCCGATTTTTCCACACGGTTTTCCAATTTCTTTTTCGACTTTGAGTTCGATCGGCAATCCATGGCAATCCCAGCCTGGCACATAAGGGGCGTCATAGCCGCTTAATGTTTTTGCTTTAACAATGATGTCTTTGAGAATTTTGTTAACAGCATGTCCTAAATGAATGTTGCCGTTCGCGTAGGGAGGGCCGTCGTGCAAAATGAATGATTTTCTGCCGCGACTTTTTTCTCGAATGCGTTGGTAGGTGTTTTCTTTTTCCCATTTTTCTAATTGAGCGGGCTCGCGCTTGGCGAGATTGGCTTTCATAGGAAAGTCAGTGTGAGGGAGGTTAAGAGTGTTTTTATAGTCGCTCATGGATTGTTTCCTTTGTTAAGTTATCGCTATCGTTATCCCCGCGCAGGCGTTCGATCGTCATCCCCGCGCAGGCGGGGATCCAGTTTCATTCATTTTCTGGATTCCCGCTTTCGCGGGAATGACGGAGGCCTAGCTTCCCGCCTGCGCGGGAATGACTTTAGTCTGGATTCTTTGCCTTCGCGGGAATGGCGGAAAAAAACTGTTTCACCTGTTGGATATCGTTTTGTACTTGATTTTTCAAGGCGGAAAACGATTCAAACGTTTTTTCTTCGCGGATTTTTTTTATGAAGGTGATTTGAATCATCTTGCCGTAAATCTGCTGATCGAAGTCGAACAAGTGTACTTCCAGCAATAATGTATTTCCATTTGCTGTCGGGCGAGTCCCTATATTTGCTATACCGGGAATTGCCATTTTCTGTAATCCATTGATCAATACCGCGTACACACCAAGCAAAGGGGTTTTATAACGGTGCAAATAAACATTCGCCGTTGGAAAACCAAGGTTTCTGCCTAATTCTTGCCCATGAATGACGCGCCCCCACATGCTGTACGAATGCCCGAGTAATTCTGCCGCAGCATCCATTTCGCCCTGTGCCAACAATAAACGAATGCGGGTGCTGCTAATACGTTCGTCATGAAGTTTTAGCGCTTGGAACGACTCAACTTCAAAGCCGTACTTTTTTGACATGCGCTCTAAATAGGCAAAATTACCGATGCGTTTTTGACCGAAATGAAAATCATCGCCGATCACCAGGTATTGGACATGTAGTTTTCGAATCAAGAGGTCTTCTAGAAACATTTCTGCAGAGAGATTTGCCATGCGTGTGTTGAACCGAACGACCAGTAAGTCATCAATTTTGTATTGAGACAGTCTCTGCCATTTTTCCCTAAAACGGGTGAGGCGAGCGGGACAGTCTTGTTGAAAAAATTCTTCCGGTTGTGGTTCGAAAGTGATGACAACGGAACGAAGATGCTTTGCTTGTGCTAAATGCTCGACATGTTCCAGAATCATTTGATGCCCCCGATGTACCCCATCGAAATTGCCGATAGTGACCACGGAGTTAGGAAAATCGCTTTTGAGGTTGCACAGTCCACGAATGATTTGCATTGCAAGAGGTCTCTTCATTGTTGTTTTAAAAGGGGCGAATCATACATGGAGACACGATAAATATCGTCTGTGCTCCTTTGTCATTTCCGCGTAGGCTAAGAATCTAGAAATGACTGGATTCCCGTCTACACGGGAATGACAAGGGATGCGGGAATGAGGATGAATGCGTGCGATAAATCGCGTTTCTACGTTTATAATGATCGTTCCTGATCAAGTCATTGTTTCAGGTATTTTTTAATACAAAGGAGTTGTTAGTTATGGAACATTCATATGCTCGTTTACATATATGGTGTTTTGGGATCGCCGCCGGCTTGATTTGGGCTGCTTATTTATTAGGTCTTGGTTTTGCGGCAGACATGACCGGTTATGGACATGAACTGATTAGAACGTTTGGCTTTATTTACATTGGATACGGTCCATCTGTTAAAGGCAGCCTCATCGGCGCTGCTTGGGGCTTCTTAGACGGCTTCATTGGTAGCTTAGTTTTTGCATGGATCTATAACGCATTGTGTACTTTATTTTCTAAATAATATTTTTCTGGGCGCGTATTCCTTACGCGCCCGTTTTTAGCAACAGCGATTGAATTGCAGTTGCTGCTTTTTTATCTGCGTTGTTTCTGAGTTGTCTGTGAAGTTCATGAAAGTGTTCCATCAATGAGGCTTGTTTTGCAGGGTCATTGATGAGATTCAACAACTCTTTGCTTAAATTTTCAGGCGTTGCTTCTTCTTGTAGGAATTCTGGTACAAGCCTTTTCTTTGCAATCAAATTTGGGAGCGAAAAATACGGAATTTTCACGATTCGTTTCATGAGTTTATAGATCAATGGGCGCATGCGGTATGCAACGATCATTGGTCGTTTCAATAACATTGCTTCTAGTGTGATCGTTCCAGACGTTAGCAATAGAACATTTGCTGCGGTCATGATTGTTTGCGATTGGCCTTCAAAAATTTCGATGGGGAGATCGGGAGCCGTCTTTTTTAATATCTCTTCAAATTGTTTGCGTCGTTTTGAGTTCACCATGGACGTGACAAATTGCAGTGAAACGTCTTGTTTTAAACAAGCTTGAGCGGTCTTAATGAAGCACTCTCCAAGATAACGTAATTCCATCGCGCGACTGCCAGGCATGAGCGCAATGATTCTTGCATCAGGTGATAGATGTAGAGCGGTGCGTGCTTTGTTGCGGTCTACTTCGAATGGAATGCGATCTGCGAGGGGGTGCCCAACATATTTCACAAGCACATTGTGTTCTTTGTAAAAATTGGTTTCGAAAGGAAAGAGCGTCAACAGGAGATCAACCGCTTTTTTGATTTTATGAATACGGCCTTGCCGCCACGCCCAGACCGATGGACTGACGTAATGAACAGTTGGTATGCCGTGTTGTTTGAGTTGTTTTTCTAAACTGAGGTTGAAATCTGGGGCATCGATGCCGATAAAAACGGCCGGTGGGTTTTCACTAAACTGATGCAACAATTTTTTTCGAAGTTTCAAAATTCTTGGTAATTGTTTTAGTGGCTCGATAAAACCCATGACGGATAGTTCTTCAATGGATGCGAGAGCGTTACATCCTGCTTTCAGCATTTCAGGGCCGGCAACCCCGACAACTTCAAGATGAGGAATCAGTTGCCGCAATTCGCGAATGAGCCCGGCACCTAATAAGTCCCCAGAATGCTCCGCAGCAACAATCGCAATTTTGATAGGTGTTTGAGTCATGGATCTTATGGTTTTGTCTTAAATATTAAGAAAGAAGTAAATAGGTATAGTCATACCTCCGCTGTACCTAAACTATACCTAAAGTATACCTATTTAAAAAAACGACATAGACGGGGACTCGAGCCGGCTTCATTCCAAAACTTTATTCTGCACTCAAAGCGGGCGGACACACAGGTCCGCCCTAACAGAAATTACCGAACGATGCCTCGTTCGGAGTTTTTTAGGGCATCGATAAACAGCTGTACTTCTGGACATGCTTCGAGGAGGGATGGAAGTTCTTTGAGTGCTTCTTCTGTGGTGAGGTTTTGACGGTAAATGATTCTGTAGGCTCTTTTTAAGTTCAATAGGGTTTCGGCAGAGAAACCATGACGCGTTAAACCCACTGTGTTTAAACCAAAGGGTTTAGCATAAATCCCTGCTACACGAATGTAAGGAGGTACATCTCTGACAACCAATGCGTTGGATGCAAGAAAAGAATGGGGGAACAAATGACAAAATTGATGTACTCCTGAGAATCCACTGAGTAAAACATAATCATCTACTCGGACATGTCCTGCTAAAGAAGCGTTGTTTGCGAAAACAGTGTGGTTGGCGATTTGGCAGTCGTGTGCGACATGAACATAAGCCATAAAAAGATTGTCATTCCCAATTTTGGTGATGCCTTCGTCTTGCGCATTGCCTCTATTAATCGTGCAAAATTCACGGAATACATTTTGATCACCGATCTCTAACCATGTTTTTTCACCGTGATATTTTTTAGCTTGTGAATCTTCACCGATCGAGGCGAACTGAAAAATTTTATTTTCTTTGCCTATACGGGTTGGCCCTTTGATAACCGTGTGGGGACCTACCCAGGTGCCTTCGCCGATTTCGACTTCGGGGCCGATGATGGTAAATGGTCCAATCTCGACATTAGGAGCAATCTTTGCAGTTGGGTCGATGATAGCTCGTGGATCAATCATGGGTGCTCTCCTTAATTTCTAAGCTACTTGTTATTCTTGAGGGATCTTGCTGCTTCTTGCGCTCATCAAATCAGCGGTACAAACGACTTCATTGTCGACTTTAGCAATTGCTTCAATCGTCCAAATGCGTTTTCTGGCTCTCTTTAATTTCACTTCTAAACGCAATTGATCTCCAGGGACCACCATGCGTTTGAATCGGGCATTATCGATGCCGGCAAAATAATACAAAACATCACTGTCTTGTGTTTCATCCATGGTGATAAACGCCAACACGGTGGATGCTTGAGCCAAGGCTTCCAAAATAAGTACGCCAGGCATGATTGGTTTTTGTGGAAAATGCCCTACAAAAAAAGGTTCATTGATCGTAACGTTTTTAATGGCGACTAAAGATTCACCTGGAATGAGTTCAATGATGCGATCAATCAGCAAAAAAGGCGGACGATGCGGCAAACGATTTAAGATTTCTTCAATACCAATTACGGTGTTAGTCATTATTAGATTCTCCATTTTTTATGTGGTCGTGCAGTTCTTCTTCTAAACAGTTTAATTGGCGTGCGATTTTATCGAGCTGTCTGAAGCGAACAACATTCTTTTGCCAATTGCGATTTTCCATTACCCCCGTTCCGGAAGAATAAATTCCAGGTTCTTTAATAGAGTTCGTGACCATGGACATGCCTGTCACGATAACCCCGTCGGTAATGGTGATATGCCCATTGATGTTGCTTGCTCCGCCAATTAAACAGTGCTTCCCGATTGTTGCACTACCCGCAACACCTACACATCCGGCTATGGCGGTGTATGCGCCGATGTATACGTTGTGTGCGATCTGAATTTGGTTGTCGAGTTTGACGCTGTCTTCAATGACCGTGTGATCGATAGCGCCTCGATCGATGGTTGTGTTTGCACCTATTTCGACGTCATTGCCAATTCTTACCCCACCTAATTGCGGGACTTTTTGCCATTTCCCTTGATAGGGGGCTATACCAAATCCGTCCGATCCGATCACAACTCCGCTATGGATGATTGCTCGATGTCCCAGTTGCACGTCGTAATACAAAGTGACTTTCGGCCATAAACGGCAGTTATCGCCTAATTTGCAATCATTTCCGATGTGGCACCCAGCATCAATTTGTGTGTTTTTTCCAATCACGACATTGTCGCCGATTACTGTATAGGGGCCGATGCGCGCGGAATCTGCAATATGGCAATTTAATCCGATGATGACAGAAGGATGAATGCCTTTAGGGAGCGAGGGTTCTTTAGAGAACAGGGCTGCTATTTTTGCATATGCAAAATAAGGGTCTTTTACGATCAAAGCATTGGTTGCGCATGTTTGTGCGTCTTCTGGAGAAAGAATGACGGCAGATGCACGAGTAGTGTGAAGGTGCTTTCGATATTTTTTGTTACTTAAAAAACTCAATTGCCCTGGTAATGCTGCTTGTAAAGTGCCGATCCCTTCAATAGAACACATTTCATCTCCAAGGATTTCTGCATCAATCAGTTGTGCCAATTCTTTCAATGTTCTTTTTGTAAGAGGCATGTTTTCTCTCCGGGTTAAAAACGTAGAAACGCGATTTATCGCGTTTCTGTTGAAGATTTTGAGACGCGATAAATCGCGTCTCTATGGGTATTGATGGATGTTATTTAAAAGCGGCTTGCACTTGAGAAGTGTAGTCTAAGTTTTTGTTGAAAAACGCAACGCTGTTGCGAGCAACAACAATGTCTAAATTATTTTTCTTCGCAACTTGTTGCACCACGTCGGTGAGTTGTTTCATGATGTTTTGCATTGCGCCTTGTTGCTCTTTAAAGAGAGATTGTTGAAAAGCTTGCGAGTCTTTCATCAGTGACGCACGTTGTGCGGAGATTTGATCTTGCAATGCTTTTTTATCACCAGCCTTCATGACGGAATCATTGCGCTTTAATTGAGCCATTAAAGCATCTAATTTTTTTTGCTGAGCCACTAATTTTTCTTGTTGTGGTTTAAATTGTTTTTGTAATTGGGCACTGGAAGCCGCGACTTTAGGAGAGGTTGAAAGAATTTTCTGGAAATCAACGACGCCGATATTTACCGCAAAAACAGAGCTGGTAAATGCGAGACCAAGGACAAGTGCTAACCATTTTGTTTTCATAGAAGAGCCTCCTAGATAGAGATTAATTATTTGAGGTGCGATTTATCGCATCTCGACACATCCCGCTTTCGCGGTCTGACTATTTTTCGTCATCCCTAGCTGCTTGCTTGGGATCCGAGTTTTTGTCATCCCCGCCTTCGCGGAGATCCGAGTTTTTGTCATCCCCGCCTACACGGAGATCCGAGTTTTTGTCATCCCCGCGTAGGCGGGGATCCAGAAAATATAATGACTGGATTCACACCGAAGCGGGAATGACGACATAGCTCCTCCACGGGAATGCCAAAAGCTTTAAAACGATGTTCCTATATTGAATTGGAAGAATTCCGAGTTATCGCCATGGTGCTTGTTGATGGGCGTCGCCACGCTGAAATTCAACATACCAAGCGGACTCAACCAATCCAGTTCTAAACCGGTAGAGGTGCGTAAGTTCAATGCCAAATGATCGTATACATTTCCTGCATCAACGAACCAAGTGGTTCTTAAATTGTTGCCAAACGGATTTGGGAATACGAGCCCCAGCGAGCCATCCACTTCAAAATCACCGCCGATAGGATCTCCATTAGAATCTTTTGGTCCTAAAGTATTGCCTTCATAACCGCGAACGGAGCCCGTTCCGCCGGCGTAGAAATTCTTAAAGAAAGGCAGTTTTTTGTATTTACCAAAGCCGTCACCAACCCCCATATCCAAGCGGGCTTTTCCAATAAAGCTTTGATAGATCGGGTGGTAATAGACGGAGCTGAAAGAAATTTTGTAATACTCCAAAGAATGTTTGGAGGTTGGCACCGTCACGGTAGCGCCAAGCGAACTGTTAAACCCTTTCGTTGGGAAAATGCTCCTATCAAAGCCTTGATAGGACCAACCGCTGGTGAGGTACGGTTGATAAAAATGCCGTCTGTATTTGTTGACGAAATCGCTGAGTTCTTTGGATGGTGAGGAGCCGATGCTTAGATAAGAATTGGAGTAACCCACACCATAGTTCAAATAATTATTTTCGGTGATGGGGTAACTAAAACCTAGGGATCCCCCGAATTCGTTGGTGGCGTAATCGGCGATGTTTGCTTTAGAGGAATCAAAGTGTGTGGCAAATACATTGATGCTGCGGCCAATGCCAGACTTTGTGTAATACGGATTGTAGTAACTGAAGTTCACGCTGGTTGAAATGGCGCTTGTAGAGAAATCTAATCCCATTGAGTTTCCGGTGCCGAGTACGTTTTTTTGATTCGCTGATGCATTGATCACAAATTTATCTAACACGGAATATCCAAGCCCTGCTCTTAATTGAGCGGACGGCTGTTCTTCAACCTTATATAAAAGATCAACTTGGTTGGGTTTGCCGGGAACCGGTTTTGTTGAAACATCTACGGTTCGTACAAAAGGCAACATCAATAAATTACGTTTGGAATCTTTCACGTTTGTGGTGGAGATGAGCCCCCCTTCTTTTTGCATTAAGGCGCGACGAAATACTTCGTCGTTGGTTCGGTAATTTCCATTGAAATGAACGCGACGTACATAAATGCGAGGGCCAGGTTGTACAAAAAAATTAAAGGAGATGGTTTTTGCTCGTTCATCGATCTTTGGTTCTGCGTTGATGTTTGCATACGCATACCCTTTTGCTCCGAGCGCGTCTGTCATCGCTTTGTTGCCGTCAATAAGTTCTTTGCGGGAGAAAAATTTTCCGGGTTGCAGTTGAACCATTTTTTGCAGCTCGCTTTGGGCGATTGGGAATTTGCCACTGAAGGTATATCCACTGACTTTATATTGAGGACCCTCGTTGATTTGTATAGAGATATATACTTGCTTGCGATCTGGAGAAATAGAGACTTGTGCGGAATGAATCTGAAATTTCAAAAATCCTCTGTCTAAGTAATAAGAACGTAATGTTTCTAAATCAGCTGATAATTTTTCACTAGAGTAGATATCGTCATGAGAATAAAAAGAGAACAAATGGGTTTTTTGTAATTGAAATTGTTTGAGCAGCGTTTTTTCTTTAAACGAATAGCTCCCAATGATGTTGATTTGATGAATTTTGGCAGGTTTCCCTTCAGAAATGGTGATGTGAATACCGACTTCTTTCTGTGCTTTATGGGAAATAGAAACGTTGACTCTTGCGTTGTACAAACCAATTACAAAATATTGATGGGCCAAAGCGGTTTGAATTTGATTCAGAACGACGGGATTAAAAATCTGACCTTCAGAGAAGTTCACGCTTTGTAATGTTTTCTTTAATTGATCCGTCTTGATTTTTTTATTTCCACTGATCGTGATTCTGCTAATGATTGGGCGTTGCACAACGGTCACAATCAGTGTGTTCTGTGATCGCGATAAACGGACGTTTTCAAAAAAACCGGTTTTATAAAGGGCTTCAATAGTGCGTGCGCTGGCCTTGTCATTCATATGCGAACCTACGCTGACGGGCATGTAGTTCAAAACCGTACTGGTTGTAATACCGTGCAGTCCTCGAATATCGATGCGTCGAATGAGGAAAGAGTTTTGAGCATAAGCGGTCGAGAGAATTGAAAGCGCTAAGAAGATTAGTAAAAGTGTTTTTTTCATTTGATTTCTGACATGGTCTTGTTGTGCGATTGCGGCGATTAAAAGAGCGCAAAGGCTACCAAACTTGCTATAAAGCTCAAGGCAATTCCAAAGACGCTGCTTTTTAAAGAGGTTTTTATGGCGCTTCAAAAACTTACTCAACGGGTCCAAAAAGATTGGTTGAAAGTGAACCAATTGATCGATCGATATTTGTATGCAGACATGCCTTTAGCCAACCAGATTGCACAATATATAAAAACAAACATGGGAAAACGGATACGGCCTTTATTAGTGTTGTTGAGCGCTAATGCTTTTTCTTGTCAGAGTCCTCTGCGTGTTTCGTATGCAGCGAGTATAGAGCTGTTGCACAACGCTTCTTTGTTGCACGACGATGTGATTGATGAATCGGAATTGAGACGTGGAAAAGAAGCGGTTCATAAGCGGTGGAATAACAAGCTGAGCATTTTGATGGGAGATTTACTGATTGCTCGAGCATTACAAGTGTTAGTCAATTCGAATAGATCTGAACAATATAAACACAGTCGAATGATGTCGCAGTTTATAGCTCAAGCGGCTGGCCAGGTTATTGAAGGTGAGGTGATGCAGCTGGCGAATATTGGGAACGCTCATTTTACTGAGGCTAGTTACTTGAAAATGATCGAAAAGAAAACAGCCAAACTTTTTGCAGCAAGTGCCATGATGGGGCCGTTCTTATCACAAGGGACAGAAGAGAACATGAAATGCATGCAGGCCTTTGGCGTTTCTATCGGCATTGCGTTTCAATTGATTGACGATGTGTTGGATTACACAGGCGATGAGCGCGAAATAGGCAAACGAGTTGGGCAAGATTTAAAAGAGGGAAAATGGACGTTGCCATTGATTGTTGCTTTTAAGAAAGGGGACAAAAGACAAAAAGAATGTATTCAGCAGGCTCTGTTATCTAAGAATTCAAAGGATGTGCTCGCTGTTCAAAATGTCGTTGAAGCGGTTGGGGCGATTGAATACACTGCGCGCCTTTCTTTTTCATACCGAGATCAAGCATTAGCAATGCTAGATCGCGTCTCTCAAAGGATCGATAAAACCGGCTTAGAAGAATTTGCTTGTTTTATCGTAGAAAGGTCTAAATAAATTTTTCTTTTATCGGAGTGTGGCTCAGCTTGGTAGAGCACTGCTTTCGGGAAGCAGGGGGCGGGGGTTCAAATCCCCCCACTCCGACCAATCGAGGTGGACGGCCATTAGCGGCACATCCTCACTATCTGTCTGTAATTCGTGTGTTGAGCTATCGAATGAGTTTCGTTGTGCCGCTTACTTGGCTGTTGCCGTCATCCCCGCGAAAGTTGGGATCCAGAAAAATCAATAAATTACGCGTCAAAAATTTCTCGAAAAATTCGGATTGCAACAGACCCTTTTAATGCGACAGCCCTGGAATGAAGGGTAAGAGGTTTGGATCCCCGCTTTCGCGGGGATGACGAAATGGAAGGCCGGGGATGACGATGGAGGCACTGTAGTGCGCGATTTATCGCGTCTCTTGAGGATTGCTTTATTATTCGGGGGCATCAAATTTTTTTGGAGAGTTCTTATGTTGAATAGGATCGTTAAATGTCTTTGCGTTCTTTTTTGTTTTGCGTTGATTTCTGTTCCTGCTTTTGCAGGACAGCCTACAAAAAGTTGGAAAGCTTGGGTTTCTGATTTGCGTAAAGAAGCTATTTTGGAAGGAATTCGTCCGCAGTTATTTGATTACGTTTTTCGTAATATGCAGCCTAATCCGCGTTTGATTCGTTTGGATCGTAATCAGCCTGAGAAGCGCTTAACGTTCTATAAATATCGTTCTACACGGTGCGATGCGTATCGGATCGCGATTGGTAAAAAAGAATTTCATCGTTATCACTCTGTCCTTAAAGAGATCGGTCAATCGTATGGGGTTAGCCCTTTTGTTATTACAGCTTTATGGGGTATGGAATCTAGTTATGGACGGTATCCGGGTGGATTTTCTACGGTCCGTGCATTAGCCACTCTTGCCTATGATGGAAGGCGTAGCGCTTTCTTTCGAAGAGAGTTGTTGCATGCTCTACACATGTTGAACGAAGGGCATGTGAAACTAAAAGATTTGAAAGGAGAATGGGCGGGCGCGACCGGGCAACCTCAATTTTTGCCTTCTAGCTGGCATCGTTATGCCGTGGACTATAACTTGGATGGCAAGAAAGATATTTGGACGACTGAGGTTGATGTATTTGCATCAATTGCTAATTACCTGAAACAGCACGGTTGGGAAGCGAATCAGCCGTGGGGATTCGAAGTGGTTGTGCCACAGCATTTCAATAAACAATTATTGGGGTTAAACCAACACATGCCGTTGCATCATTGGTTGGCTCAAGGGATTCGTATTAAAGGAAGACATCCGTTGCCAAATCGTTATCTACAGGCTTCATTGATTCATCCTTATGGTGGGCCTTATTTCCTAGTATTTAACAATTTCAAAGTATTAATGAAGTGGAATCATTCGACATTTTACGCCGCTACCGTGGGGTATTTGGCAGACGCACTACAATATTCTTAATTAGGAATTCGTAATTCGCGTGAATGCAGAAACTCAGGGCTCTTCTGTCATTCCCGCGAAAGCGGGAATCCAGGAAATATATTAATTCTGGATCCCCGCCTTCGCGGGGATGACGGGGACACAGCCTTCGCGGGGATGACGATGGGTGTTTTTGCGGAGATAACGCTTCTATATTGATTATTTCCAACGGTTACCAAACAACGAATGTTTTTCGGCTAGCTTTGAAAAGGTTTTCTGCAGATAAGCAATCGTTGCTGCCAAAACTACTGTTGTCCACATCAAGCCCATCAGCACTTCTATAGAGGTCATTATTTTTGCTAGCTCGGAATAGGCCTTAATGTTTGCTGTCCCAAGGGTCGTAATAGAAACGATGGAATAATAAACATATTCGCTAAATTTCCATGGCAAATTGATTCCTTTGAAAGCCGTTATATCGATGAGAGATAAAGTGCCGTAGATTCCTGTAAAAGTGAGAATGATTAGGAAATAACCTACAAAAAAAGCGCTCATAGGTAAAAACATAGCTCGCATATAATCCAATAAGATATTCAGGATGTTTAATATCGGTAGCAACCAATCTCTAATGAATACGCTGTAAAACAACCCAATACAGAGTCCAAAATTGATTCCTTGTACGAGGGCTATGTGAAAAAAGGAATCGTCTTCAACGATGAAATTTGCAATTGAAAAACCAAGCAGAAGAATACCGATCGTTAAAATGATGAGTCTGAAATTTTCTGAATGAAGAAACTTACTTTTCTCGAAAAATAAGCCCAGAGAATAGGGCACCATTCCAACGATAAAGCTAACGCAAAATGCGACGAGAAATTCAACTTCTAATTTTTGCCAATACCAAAATTTCAGAGTGAAAAAACCGTGCAAGACTAAGCTAATAATAAAACCAGAAGTCATTCCTAAAGCGATTGTAATTGTATGACTGCGTCGCGATATGCCGTGAAGCGTGCAAATCGCGCTAGCAAATGCAGCAATAATGACGATGTAGATTTGTCCTGCTGCGTATGCGAATGGGAAAACACAGGCGAAGATGACCAAATAATCTAGCAAGATAGCTGCCAGTTTTTTTGTGTTTATTAGGCTCATTGTGCTGCTCCTATGTGTGGCAGCTTCCATGCTTCTTGTAATTTTTGATATTGAGGAAATGGAAGTTGCACTAAAACAGGCGAATTTTTTGGATTTAACCAAGCGATTAACTGTTTCAGTATTTTTTGAGGCATCGCAGTGCATCCCGCAGTTGTGTGATCCGGGGCATCCCATAAATGGACAAAAATGCATGAACCTTTTTGAGTTATTTTTTGAGGGTTGGATTTGATGACGATTCCGTATAGATATTCCGGATAGTCCTTCATTTGTTCTGCGCTGTTCCAATCTTTCTGTACTACTTGATGCGCGTTTATAACTTGTCCGTAATGGGTGGATGCCGGGTCGTCTACACACACTGTATCTTGAGCAATTTTTATATAAGGCATTTGTGTCATTGTTTTTGATGCATCTTGAAATCCAAAAGTTTTTCCTAGAGCAAACACTCCTGCGGGCGACCTATAGTCTCCTTCCTGTTTTGTAGGATCTTGCTCCTTTTCGAAACTATACCCCCAGCCCATGCCATGAGTTCCAAGAACAATCGGCGTTGAAATCGATGAGGAATGCCATGGACTGTTTGTATCGTTTCGTTGAAAAGTGAATAAACGACCTTGTGTTGATTCCCAATGAGGCGCAACGACAACAATAAGTTGTTTGCTGTGTTTTAGCAGAGTCGGGATTTGTGTGTTTGTGTTCATTGCTTGTGCTAAAGAGAAAAAGATAAAGCTCAATAAAATAAAAAACGATTTTTTCACGGGTAAGCTCTTTTTGAAGTTCATTCGTGCATCAGCAGGGTAGAAAGGTTAATTCGTTTGAAGAGATGATTGAACCTATAAAGCATAATAATTGCATATATAATAATTCCTGCTGTAAACCCTAACCACACCCCTACTCCTCCTAGATGCAGCTTGAAAGCGAAGTAATAAGCAAAAAAGAGGCTTGCACCCCAGAAGGAGATGACACTTAAAATTAAAGGAATTCGAGTGTCTTTCAATCCTCGTAATCCTCCCATCGCGATGAAGCCGACGCTGTTAAATATCAGACCGATGCCAGAAATCATGAGAAATATTTTAGCGTAGTGAATGAGGTTCGCGTTACGAGGGTCGTGCAAATTGAGGTCAATGGCGATCATCCATTTTGAAAACGCGAGGTAACAAAGGGCAAAAAAGCATGCAGCCATGACCGATAAAATCATATTGGTTTGAAAAGTGCGTTTAATGGCTGTTTTTTTATTCATACCGACGTAGTGCCCGATCCTGACAGAGGTGGTTTGGGAAAAGCCAAAAACGACTCCCAACATCACAATGAAGTATTGCCATGCAATTTGATGTGCCGCCAATACATCGCTTCCAAAATATCCCAACATAAAAACAAGAACGGTAATGGCGCTGAGTTCTAAGGTCTTCATCACTCCCATAGGGGCTCCTAGGCGAATAATTTCTAGGAGATATTTTTTGTTAAATGGAAATAAATGTTTGAAGACCGAGTATCGATGTCCTAATTGGGAAGAGTGGAAAACGATGCTGATTAGAATGGCTGAAAGAATGTAGATAGTCAGATATCCGTAAGCCGTTCCTTGAAGACCGCATGCTGGCAAACCTAATTTTCCAAAGACAAAAACGTAAATAAACAAAATTTCAAAAGGGACTTGCAAAATGGAGATTAATAAAACCAGTCGTGTTTTCCCTAAACCAATCAAGAGTGCTTCGTATGTATTTAAGATCTGAGCAGGGACAAGGCACCATCCCAATACGTGCAGGTAGGGAATCGATAAATTGATTACCGCCGAAGAGAGATGCCCCCACTTCAATAATGGAGCGGAATAATAGAACAGAATAATGATAGGGACAGATAAAAAGAGCGCTAGCAATAGCCCTTGAGCGCTGCTGATAGAGATTCCTTTTAACTGTCTTGCGCCGTAATGGTGAGAAACAAGCACACTGATGGCATCGGTAAATCCAGTGAGAAATATAGCCACAATGATGTAAAGGCGCAGGCTGATCGCGATAGCAGCTAATGAATCTTGTCCGAGGCGAGCGGTAAACAAAGTGGCCATAAACCCACTCGATCTATTAATGATTTTAGAAGCAATGTAAGGCAACGCGAGTTGCAAGGAATGCTTTGCGTCTTGTATATATAAGGTGAATTCTCGTTTTCTCATTTACTCTCATGCTCTGATCTTTATGTGAATCTATCCTTCGATCTGTTTTAAATCCAATGTTGTATTGATGTTTTTTAGTATACCTAGGTCATGGGTTTCAACATCATGAAACAAAGCTCCATTTTCTTTTAACCAACGATTTAATCCGCCTTCTCTATCCTGTTCGGGAACGTGTTGTGCCAGTACATAAGGTAAGAGAATTGGATGCCCTATTTTCTGTTTATAACACGGTCGAATCACACAGTTAGGATGTTTTAAAAACGCTGTTTTTAAAGCATTTATCGTGCGCGGTTGAATGCAAGGGTGGTCCACGGGTATCAGGAGAATGCCATCCGCTTTAGAAATCGCGCGGATTCCAAGCGCCATAGAACTCAAGGGCCCTTCTTCGTAATGGTGATTGATGACGGTATGACAAACAGAAGTAGGGGGGATGGAGCTTGGGCGTACTACCGCGTAGATGGGGTCTACATTTGTTTGTTTTAGGATCTGCACCAATCGTTTCAGAAACGATGTATCTCCAATTGGCAGTTTCCATTTTGGTGTGCCTATCCGTTGTCCAAGCCCCGCTGCTAGAATCACAGCTCCGATTGTTAAATGCTGTTTGTTCATAAAGGGTGTCCTCGTTGCCTGCACAGAAATGATGTAGAGCACTATAAATATGCAACAGATGCAATTTTGATTTTGCTCAGTACAATCCGCCCCGCTTCAATATTTCTTATTGAACTTTTAGGAGTTTATTAAACGGAGGTTATTTATGAATGGATATATATTTCATTTAAATTTTTATATCGTTTCTAGCTTAGAATTGATCGCATTAGCGATGGGCTCGATTATTTTAGTGTTAGCAAAATTTCATAAAGATCGCGGCACGACGATGTTACAAGTGCTGGGATATGTCGTCATAGTGGCTGCATTAATCAATGTAGTGTCCTCTACGTTCGATGCTTTACAAATGCGCTCTATGTCTTACTTGCCGCATGTTCGTATGATGCCGCAGAGGATGATGAATCAAAGAGGCCCTATGATGAATCAAAGAGCCAATATGAATGCCAAAAGAAATATGAAAAAAGAAGTGCAATAATTATGTTTGTAACCTTCGCGCGCAATGCGCGAAGGTTTTTCCTCACAAATCAACCAAATCCCCTTTTTCTTCCAACCACTCTTTTCGATCACTTGATCGCTTTTTAGCTAACAATAAATCCATCATCGTTTTTGTTTGATCCCCATCCTCTACCGTTAAACGAACGAGGCGACGTGTATCAGGAGCCATTGTGGTCTCTCGTAATTGACTAGGGTTCATCTCTCCTAGCCCTTTAAAACGTTGGATATTTACTTTGCCTTTTTTCTTTTCAGCAGCAATGCGATCTAAGATGCCTGTTTTTTCATCGTCGTCGAGCGCATAAAACACCTCTTTTCCAATGTCGATGCGATATAAAGGGGGCATTGCGACATATACATGCCCTTGTAGGACTAATTCCGGAAAATGCCGAACAAAGAGTGCGCAGAGCAATGTGGCAATGTGCAATCCATCTGAATCCGCATCTGCCAAAATACAGATTTTTCCATAGCGCAATTTGCTTAAATCGTTATTACCCGGGTCGATCCCTAATGCCACAGCGATATCGTGGACTTCTTGAGATGCGAGCACTTGGTTGGAATCAATTTCCCATGTGTTCAAGATTTTTCCTCGTAACGGCATGATGGCTTGGAATTCTCGATCACGCGCTTGCTTCGCAGATCCGCCTGCAGAGTCGCCTTCCACTAAAAATAATTCACCACGCATCACGTCGGGTGTTCTGCAATCGGCTAATTTTCCGGGGAGCGCTGGGCCCGCAGTGATTTTTTTTCGGACGACTTTCTTTTCGATGCGTAAACGTTCTCTGGCGCTGTTAATGAAGAATTCAGCCAGCATGTCTCCGACGTGTACGTTTTGATTGAGCCATAAACTGAAGGCGTCTTTGACAACCCCGGCAACAAAAGTTGCGCATTCTCGAGAGGTGAGTCGTTCTTTTGTTTGTCCTGCAAAATGAGGGTCTTGTAATTTGACAGACAACACATAAGCACAACGTCCCCACACATCTTCAGGAGAAAGTTTGATTCCACGAGGTAATAAGTTGCGTATTTCACAGAATTCTTTCATGGCTTCTGTGAGGCCTGATCGAAACCCTTGGACGTGTGAGCCGCCTTGTGCCGTCGGGATGAGGTTGACGTAACTTTCCGTGATGAGTTCGCCTTGTGCGGGCAGCCACAAGACGCTCCATTCGGCCGATTGGTGATTGGTAAAAGAGCCGGTGAATGGTTCTAGTGGCACACGCTCTATATCGGTCAGTGAACTTAATAAATAGTCGCTTAATCCATCGTTGTAGCACCACTCGTCGTGAGAGCCGTCTTGCAGGTTGTCGAAAATGACTCGTAGCCCTGAACATAAAACCGCTTTTGCTCGCATGACATGGATTAATCGAGGTACGGAAAATTTTACGGCTTCAAAATATTTTGCGTTTGGCCAGAAATGAATTTTTGTACCGGTCTCTCGTTTTGGAACAGAACCAATAATTTCTAATTTCGATTTCTTTTCTCCATCCTGAAAAGACATGGCATATATATTGCCATCGCGTTTGACTTCAACTTCCAAAAGAGAAGAAAGCGCATTCACGACAGAAACGCCAACGCCGTGTAATCCGCCTGAGAATTGATAGTTCTTATCAGAGAATTTTCCGCCTGCATGAAGACGAGTCATGATGAGTTCTATTCCGCTTATTTTTTCGCCTGGATGTTTGTCAACGGGCATGCCGCGGCCATCGTCTTCTACTTCAAGAGAACCGTCTTTATGTAGTGTGATTTTAATGCAGGTGGCACAACCGATGATGGCTTCGTCGACGCTGTTATCAATGACTTCTTGTGCCAAATGGTTAGGCCGTGCAGTGTCTGTATACATGCCCGGACGACGCCGGACAGGATCCAGTCCGTTGAGTACTTCGATGTCTTTAGCATTGTAATTAGAAGCCATAAATATTTATTTCCATTCGATTCCGTGGTTTATCGTGTCTCTGTATTTTTTAATAGCATTAGCCATTGCAAGGCAATGATTGCGGGTGGTTGATTCACCATACCAGATTGAATGAACGCATACGCTTCTTGACGATCGATAACATGTACTCGGATGTTTTCGCATTCATCTTCTAAACCACAAATATCGCCCGCTTGAGTACTATCAACGATTCCACAAAATAAATGGACTTGTTCCGTGCAACTTCCAGGGCTGCTCCAATAATCACAAATAGGGACGAGTTTTTGGATGTTTAAATGCGCTTCTTCTTTTGTTTCTCTCTTAGCGACTTCTTCGATCGTTTCGTCTGTGTCGATAACTCCAGCAACGGTTTCTAGTAGCCATGGACTTTTTTGATCTTTCAAGGCTCCCATACGAAATTGCTCAATCAAGATCACCTTGTCTTGTACAGGGTCGTAAGGCAAAACTGCCACAGCACTCCCGCGTTCAAATATTTCCCGATCACAAATGTGACTCCATCCGCCTTCAAATAATTTGAATCGCACCTTATATTTCTCGAGACGAAAGTAACCTTGATAGGCGATGTCGTGCGACACAATGTCGACATCTTTCTCAAGAGACATGGATCTAAGCGGTGCATCGTTTGTCATAATTTATTATTTCTTAGCTATTAAAAAAGAGCGCGGAATATATATGAAGAAATAGGAATGATGAACGTTCCTCTCTGCTTCTGTCGAGCAAGGCCTAAATGATCATGAATGTCTTTACGATAGTGCTATGCCACAATCTTGATCTTGAAATAGTTTAGAATTTTTTTAACAAGGAATTTTTTATGCGAGCACATGGCCATTCCATTAATGAGATTCGACAACGGCTTATGCAAAAGCGGCAACACAGTTATTTAAGAGATTGGGTCTATGGAAGTATTGATGGAGCTGTAACGACCTTTGCGGTTATTGCAGGTTCTTTAGGTGCAGATTTGAATCTGATGGTCGTTGTGATTTTAGGAATCGCGAATTTACTAGGCGACGGGTTTTCAATGGCGGCTGCTAATTTTTTAGGCACGAAAACAGAACATGATGAGTATCACTTTTATAAGACATTCGAGCAGCGTCAAATTGATGAGGCGCCAGCAGGTGAACGAGAAGAAATTCGGCAGATTTTTATTAACAAAGGGTTTGATGGAGAAGATTTAGAACGCATCGTCGAACGTGTGGTTTCTGACAAAAAGTTATGGATTAAAACGATGTTGCAAGAGGAATACGGTCTTGCTGCGAGTGTGCGTTCTCCTTGGGTTGCTGCGTTGAGTACTTTTTCTGCATTTTTGTTGTGCGGATTAATTCCTCTTGTGCCATTTTTGTTTCATGTCAGAAGTGCGTTTGAATTATCTATCGCATCAACAGGCCTTGTGTTTTTCCTTATTGGCTCCGTGAAAAGCCTCTGGTCTCTTCAATCTTGGTGGAAATCAGGATTTCTCACGTTATTGATCGGAGGTGTGGCAGCCATTCTTGCCTTTACGGTAGGTCGCCTCTTTAGATCTTTCGGGTAGGGCAGTTCTGTAAAATTCCATAAGTGGCAGGGATGACAACATAAATGGCTGCTCGATTGACATTATTTTGGCTTTTATGCATAGTCGCGCGCCTTAATTTTTATGGTAACTACACCGGAGAAGAATAACCGTGGCCAATATCAAATCAGCAAAGAAGCGTGCCAGACAAGCGGAGAAGCACAGACAACAAAATGCTAGCCGTCGCTCGATGTTGCGTACGTATATCAAACATGTGGTGAAAGCGATTGAACAAAAAGATTTAGAAGCTGCTCGTACAGCATTTAAAGATGCTGTTCCTGTGATTGATCGATTGGCTACAAAAGGGTTAATCCACAAAAACAAAGCAGCGCGTCATAAAAGTCGATTAAGTGCGCATATTAAGCAGCTTGCGCAAGACCAAGCCTAATTATTAGGCAGGTTGTTTTTTTTCAAGTTCGGTTCTAAATCTTCGTGTTTTGTTGGTGCTTTGCGAAAAGGATGAGGTAATGACACGAGATTTATTTCGTTCGACGACTGTTTTTTCTGTAAATACTTTATTTTCCCGTATCTTAGGATTTGCTAGAGACATTATTTTTGCTCATTTCTTTGGTGCAATTGCGGGATTTGATGCCTTTCTTGTTGCTTTTAAGCTTCCTAATTTTATGCGGCGTCTCTTCGCTGAAGGTGCTTTTTCTCAAGCATTTATTCCAATTTTGTCTCAATATCGAGAAACGAAAACACATTCTGAAGTGCGTGAATTCATTAGTTATATCTTTGGTGGGTTAGGCGCCACATTGTTGCTGTTAAGCCTGATTGTCATCCTTGCTGCCCCTCTGGTGACGACCGTTTTTGCTCCGGGGTTTATTCACAGCATTCGATTTCTTTTAGCCACCACGATGATTCGTATCACCTTCCCTTATTTGCTTCTTATTGGTTTAGCGGCTGCTTGTGCAGCGGTCTTAAATTGCTATGGCAGTTTTGGGATTCCTGCCTTTTCAGCGGTTTGGCTCAATGTTGTGTTGATTGCTATGGCCTTTATTGCTCAACGTTATTTCAAAGTGCCTGTTTATGGGTTGGCTTGGGGCGTTGTGATCGCAGGCGTGGTGCAGTTGTCTTTCTTATTACCGTTCCTTTACTTTAAAAAATTATTACCAAGACCCCGTTTGAGTTTTTCAAATCCAGGGGTTCGGCGTGTGTTGTTTTTAATGGTTCCCGCGATATTTGGTGTCTCGATGGTTCAAGTCAGTATTTTGATCGACACCGTTTTTGCTTCGTTCCTCAAAACGGGGAGTGTGTCTTGGCTGTATTACTCGAATCGATTAACTGAGTTTCCATTAGGGGTTTTTGGTGTTGCGATCGCTACGGTGATTCTGCCGAAACTGTCCAGACATCATATAAAAGCCAGGTCTCTCGCTTATTCCAAAACATTAGATTGGGCATTGCATTTGTTACTTTTAGTGGCGCCCCCTTCCTCTATTGGGCTTTTTATTCTTTCTGGTCCCTTATTGAGCACTTTATTTCAAGGAGGCAAATTTACTCCGACGGATGTCATGATGGCGCGAGAAAGTTTGATGGCTTTTTCTATCGGCATATTAGCGGCCATGTCTGTAAAGATACTGTCCAGTTGTTTCTATGCGCGACAGAACATTAAAACTCCGGCAAAAATTGCAGCTTGGGCTGTGCTTTTTAACATTCTGTTAAATCTGATTTTGATTTTTCCTTTGAAGCATGCCGGGTTGGCGTTATCTACTTCATTAGCTGCTTTTTTTAATGCCTCTTGTTTGTTATTTCTTTTGTTAAAACAAAAAATCTATCGGCCGCAATCTCAATGGTTAAAAGAGTTGATGCGTTTCTTGATTGCTGATTGTGTGATGGGAATGTTTTTGTTTTTTGTGGTAAAGCCTTTGCCTGTTTGGCTAGTGCAGAGGGAGCTTTGGAGGATTGGTCGTCTTAGTTTTGCAGTTTTTAGTGCTGTAGTTATTTATTGGTTTGTTTTGTTTGTATTGCGTTATCCCTTTGCACAGTTATGGCAGAGAGAAGAAGTATGGAAATAATTGCAGGCGTCGATGAAGTAGGGCGAGGTCCTTTGGCTGGGCCGGTTGTTACAGCCGCTGTTATTTTAGATGCTTCACGACCTATCGAAGGGATTAAAGATTCCAAAAAATTGACTGCACACAGAAGAGAAGTGCTCGCACAGTTGATAGAAGAGCGAGCGATTGCTTTTGCGTATGGGCGTGCGGAAGTTGAAGAAATCGATGCGCTAAATATTCTGCAAGCGACGCTGCTTGCAATGAAAAGAGCGGTAGAAGGGTTATCCGTTCCGCCAACACGTGTGCTGGTGGATGGCAATCAAACGCCCGTGTTGTCTTGTTCTGTAGAAGCGATTGTGAAAGGCGATGACAAAGTCTTGTCCATTAGTGCAGCGTCCATCTTAGCGAAGGTAAAACGCGATACAGAAATGAGCACGGTGATTCATGACCTCTATCCGCAATACGGTTTCGCAGCACACAAAGGCTATGGAACACGCCAACATTTAGATGCTCTTACGAAGTACGGTGCAACGCCAATACACAGACGTTCATTTGCACCAGTTAGGCTTTACCTGCAATTGAAATAGCAATTAAGCAGTGTAGAGTGCAGCTCCTTTTGAACTTTTCGATCACGTCACGCGTTAATGGGTTATGAACCGACCTTTCTTTTACGGCAAAAATTATATTTGGTTGTTGGTGACTCTTCTTGTGATCGCTCTTGACCGGGTCACAAAATATTTAGCTGTTGAACATCTTTTATCCTTTCACTCTCGCCCTGTCATGCCCTTCGTTGATTTAACACTGATGTACAACATGGGGGCGGCCTTTAGTTTTCTGAATGCACCCGTGCTTTGGCACCGCTTTTTTTTCTTGGCGATCGAAGGTTTTGCGAGTCTTGGTATTTTTATCTGGATAGGACGGATCGCTTCCCGTAACTATTGGTTGCTCGTGGGTTTGTCCTTGGTGCTGGGAGGAGCGCTTGGTAATTGTTGGGATCGCATTACCCTCGGTTACGTTGTCGATTTCATTGATCTATACATAAAACACTGGCATTGGCCCGTTTTTAATCTTGCGGATGCAGCGATTACGACCGGGATGATTTGTATTGTGATTCATTTATTACGTGATCAAAAACAATAAGGTTTTTCCCATGATTTTTTTAGCTCGGATTAAAAATAACATGCTTCAAATACGAAAAATGACCCGTTTGATTGTTCAACGTTTTGTTTCTGATCGCTTGGCGTATTCTGCTTCTGCTTTAACGATCACTACTTTACTGGCTTTGGTTCCATTGATTGCCGTCAGCATTGCTATTCTCTCTGTTTTCCCTGTTTTTCACGCATTGGGCTCAAAAATCCAAGCGATGATTTTTCAAAACTTTATTCCTGCTTCAGGGGCCGTGATTCAAAAGTATTTACATGATTTTGTTGTGCAGACAGGAAAACTGTCTGTCTTTGGAACTGTGCTATTAGTGCTAACCGCTATCATGATGATGTTTACGATTGATCGTGCTTTAAACGATGTGTGGAAAATTGGTCAACCGCGCCGAGGGTTAGTTGCATTCCTAAAATATTGGACCGTGTTAAGTCTGGCGCCGATCTTTGTTGCCGTTAGTTTTATGGCAACTACTTACATCATGTCCTTGCCGTTTGTGGTTGGAACGGTTTCTTTTTTAGGCATGCAAAAAATTCTGACCAGTAGCGTACCAACCGTACTCACCTTTATCGCATTCACTTTGTTCTATGTCATCGTTCCTCGCTGCCGAGTGCCTTGGCGTTACGGTATATGTGGTGCATTCATCGCAACGGTCCTCTATCGCGTAATGAAGCATTGGTTCGTGTTTTACGTGATGCACATTCCAACCTACGGGCATATTTACGGCGCTCTTGCTGCAATTCCTATTTTTTTGGTGTGGTTGTATTTGGTTTGGGTGATCGTTTTGATCGGCGCTTTAATTTCTAATGTGTTAACAACAAATTATTTGACAAAGAAAGGCGGAGAGATTGATGGGTTTACGCATGCATTTTTGTGGCTCGGTTACCTGTGGCAAGCGCAGCAACAAGGCCAAGGGTTGTCTTTAAGGAAGCTCTTACAATTATTACCGGCGGATTATGCGGTTGAAACCAGAGATATGTTGTCTTTTCTTCAGCGTTCAAAATTAATTCAGATGACCAGTTCCGATCTTTTTGTGCTTTCTAGAGATTTTTCACAATTATTGTTAGCAGATTTATACGACATTTTACCTTGGAAATTTCCTACTCAAATTGAGCAACCTTATTTTCCAAAAGCATTAACTCCATTGGTGCACAAGTTCGAACATTCCGTGCAGAAATTGATGGGAGAGCCGTTAAGCAAAGTGTATGCGAAATTATAGAGAAAAAAGTAGGTAACTTTTTATGAGAGACAATCGTGTTTGGGTGTTGTTGCAAGAAGCCATTACACGTCAAGTGCCAGCAGCTTTAATGGTTGTGATTGATAGCCAAAGCAGCAGTCCAGGTCGTCAAGGTTTTAAAATGGCAATCGATTTAGAAGGGAATTTAGCGGGTTCTATCGGTGGCGGTTTGATGGAGCATGATCTGGTTGAGAAAACAAAAGAACAATTACACGCTCGGTTTAATCACCCGATTTTATTAAACCAATTGCACAATGACTCCGGAGAAGCAAAGGATCGTTCTGGCATGATTTGTTCTGGAAGCCAAAAGGTTGTGATTTATCCCATTAGTCTTGCGAGCGAAAGCGTTTTCCAATTTTTACAACAACCGTTGAAAGAGATTCCGACGGTGTTGCAGCTGAGCCAAACAGGCCTGTCTTTAATTCCCAAAAAAAACCATTGCTTCGAAGGGCGGTACTTTTGCGATTCCGTTGCGGATACATCCTGGTGTTATCGTGAAGATCTTTCTTTTCAGAAAGTGCTTTACATTATAGGAGGCGGTCATGTGAGTTTGGCGTTGTCACGTATTATGGAAACGTTGGATTTTTATGTCGTTGTTTTTGACGATCGTCCTAAAGTCAGTACGTTAGAAAATAATCTGTTTGCGCAGGAAAAACATATTATTTCTTACGAACAAGTTGGATCGCATATTCAGGAAGGAGAACGATGCTATGCCGTGATTATGACAGCGTCTCATAAAGCGGATCATATTGTGTTGGAACAATTGGTGAACAAACGATTACGATATCTGGGAATGATGGCAAGCAAAGCCAAAGGGAAAGCAATTTTTAATCAATTATTATCTAAGGGCATTGATCAAAGTCGATTGAGTAAAGTACATACCCCAGTGGGGTTACCCATTGCGAGTAAAACCCCAGAGGAAATAGCTATTAGTATTTCCGCAGAGATTGTGAGTTGTGAGCATGATCAGTTATAGAGGAAAGCGGGATGCCTGAACCAAGAAAGATTCTTTTTTTATTAGGAAGCACGATTGGAGACAGTGTTTGTTTGACCGGTGCGATTCGTGTTTTGAAGCAAAACTATCCAACAGTGACGATCGATGTTTTAGCGCCGAATCCATTTATTCAAGAGCTGTTTTTGTATAACAAAGACGTGAGTCAGGTTTATTTGGCGCCGGGAAAAGAAGCGTTGAAGGAACTCTCGCAGGCTTATGATTTTGCAATTATTTTCCCGATTTCTGCGACGCCAAAGCTATATCCTTATTTAAGGACTTTGTGTGTCAAAACCATCTTGCCTGTTTATGGACGGGGTTTGATTGTTGAATCTGCATTGGATGCTATTACCGCTTTATTTCCAGAGTGTCTGGGCAAGATGCCTGAAAAATATTATGTCGATCCGCAACCTCAGCACTTTCAAGAAGCGGAACAAATCTTGAGAAATGCAGGTGCTAAATTGGACGGGAAAGAAATCCTCATTGGGTGTCATATTGGTTATTCTTCTTTGGCGCAAGGTAAACGAGGGTGGTGGCAATTTATTCGGAAAAAATATGGAAGCAGAGCATGGTTGCCTGATAAATATGCGGATTTGCTGGCTCAATTAGTAGGAACGAATCCTTCTATCCGATTTGTTTTGACGGGAACTGAAGCAGAAATTCCGATTATCAAAAGGGTCTTTAAGAAGCATGCTAGATATTGTTACAACATTGCAGGCAAAAGTTCTTCATTACTCACGTTGGCAGCGATTATGACGTATTACCGTTGCTACGTGGGCGGCGATACGGGGCCTATGCATCTTGCGGTTGCCATGGATATTCCTTTTGTTGCACTGTTTTCCGAACGTACGTTGACTAATGGAAAACCCTATCCTCCTAGAGCGTATCAACGAGTTTTAGTGGAGCCAAAAGCGGCAGATATAAAAACAGATGAGGTTTTTGATCTTGTCATGGAAATGTTGAGCTGAATGCGTCATTGTAAACGCACAAACCACAGGGAGGGGTGTTTATGCCTAAAGAAAAAGCGCTTCCAAAAAATAAACGAAAAACCGTTTCTTCAGAGCAGGCAATTCAACCTGCTTCGAAGAAAAAAACAGTCGCTAAAGCTGTTAAAGAAAAGGTGGCTAGATTTTTTGGTCGTGCGAAAGCGAAGCTCGCCTCTAAGATTTTGAAACCGAAAATCAAGATCAATTTGAGAAACAATCACGACCAATCTAAAAAGGTTAATCCAGTCGTAGAAGTAGAAAGCAAGTACACGACAACAACTCAAAAACAACTTTCTAAAAAAGGATGTGTTTTGCATTCTGGAAAGAAACGCTTGAAGTTTTATCACCATGATGGCCGTAAAAAATTAATTCGAATCGCTATTTCAGATCATCCTAAAAAACCATGGAAAAACTTAGAGCGGACATTAGAAACAAGAAAGGGTTATTTTGACGAAAAACCAATGCATATTCTTGGAACGATCTTGGTTGAAGAAGGGATTGTCTTTTTTTATTTCACAAAATCTCCTTGTTTGGTTGGCGCAGCACTTTTTGATAAAGATGATCCGGAAAAACTATTATGGCGTTCTGCAAATCCTATTTTTACAGCAGGAAAAGGGGCTGCGCCCTTAAAGTTAGAGTTCTCTGAACGCGAAGCGATCCTCTATTTTGTAAAAAATAAAAAAGTTCAGAAAATTAAAATTCTTTTAGATGTTTTACTAAGAAAGTTAAAACTTAACTGCCCTCTCACCTTAAGACCCATAGCCCCTGTCATTGAACGCAGTTCAGAAAACCCTATTTTGGAACCAAAATTGACACATCAATGGGAGAGTTTTGCCACTTTCAATGCGGCGGCCGTTTACCTTGAGGGGAAAGTACATTTTATTTACCGCGCTATTGGTCAAACAGGAATGTCTGTTTTAGGGTATGCGGCGAGTGAAGACGGGGTTCATATCAGCGAACGTTTATCAGAACCCGTCTACATACCGAAAGAACCTTTTGAATTTAGAAAGGATAAAAACATACCTGTTGCCGTTCATTATGCGTCAGGCGGCGGTTGGGGCGGCTGTGAAGATCCGCGATTAACCAAAATTGGTGACACGCTCTATATGACCTATACGGCATTTAATGGCTCACAGCCTCCCGGTGTTGCTTTGACGTCGATTTCAGTCGCAGATTTTCTGAATAAAAAATGGAATTGGCATACGCCGATTTTAATTTCTCCTCGCGGAGCTATTCATAAAAATTGGGTGTTGTTTCCAGAGAAAATCCACAATAAATATGCTGTTTTGCACAGTATTTCTCCGCGTGTTCAGATTGATTATTTAGACGACATTTCTTTGGATCGAGAAATTTGTATTCACAGTCACTACAGCGCTGCCGAGCGAAACGGGTGTTGGGATAATCAATTAAGAGGTGTGGGACCATCGCCGATTAATACCCCAGACGGTTGGCTTATTTTCTACCATGCAATGGATCGATCCGATCCCAATAAATATAAGTTAGGAGCCATGTTGTTAGATCATCAAGATCCAACTCGTGTGCTGTATCGCGCTGTGCGTCCTGTTTTGGAGCCCGATGCATATTATGAACTCCATGGTTATAAGAGTGGGGTTATCTATGCTTGCGGGGCCGTTGTGATTAATGATCGGCTATTCGTGTATTACGGAGGTGCCGATACCGTGACGTGCGTTGCTACAGCGTCATTTAGTGAGTTTTTAAAAAGACTCAAAAGTTGTCACGTACTGCACCATGGCCCTTCTGTAATAGCTGTGGATTGAGCGAATTAAAATATTGAACTCAGAAGAGAATCTCTATGAATACGTTAAAGCGTCTTGATCAAAATCCAATATTGATTCCAAACGAACACAACAGTTGGGAAGCGCTTGCTGCCTTTAATCCGAGCGTTGTGCGGGATCAAAAAGGGTTTCATATGCTTTATCGCGCAGAGTCTACGCCGCAGCAAATAGCAGGAGTGGAGCGCTCTGTTTCTTCGATTGGTTATGCGCATAGTGAAGATGGCATTCGTTTCACAGATCGTCAGTTATTAATCAGGCCTCGTTATGCTTGGGAAGGTTTTGGATGTGAAGACCCTCGGGTCACAAAGATTGGAGATAAGTACTACATTTTTTATACCGCTCTATCAACCTATCCATTTTCAGCAGAAGGCATCAAAGTAGGTATCGCGATTACGCGTGATTTTTTAGACGTTAAAAAGCATCAAGTGACTCCTTTTAATGCGAAAGCAATGGCTCTCTTTCCTGAAAAGATTGATGGAAAATTCGTTGCCGTGTTGACGGCGCATACGGATCTGCCACCCGCCAAAATCACTGTGGCATTTTTTGAGAAAGAAGAAGACATGTGGTCGCCACATTATTGGCGCAATTGGCAAGCTGATTTGAATTCGCATGTATTGCCATTGTTGCGAAGTCCTAATGATCACCTTGAAGTGGGCGCAGTGCCCGTTAAGACAAAACAGGGCTGGATTCTGATTTATTCTTATATCAAAAATTATTTTTCATCCGATCGGTCTTTCAATGTTGAAGCGGTATTGTTGGATTTAAACAATCCATTAAAGGTTTTAGGTAGGACAGGTAGCTTGTTGATCGCTGAACAGGAGTATGAGCTCAAAGGCAATGTGCCGCAGATTACTTTTCCGACTGGCGCACTCATACAGGGTGATGAGTTGTGGGTGTATTACGGAGCAGCAGATACGGTCGGTTGTGTGGCTACAATGAAATTAAAAGATCTACTAGCAGATCTAACGAAGCAAGAGCCGATTTCTTTTGTAAAAAGTGAAACGATCGAGAAGGGTTTCGAGCGCTATAACCAAAATCCGATTATTGAGCCACGTCCAGAATTTGCATGGGAGTTGAAAGGTACATTGAATCCCACTGCGTTCTATGAGAATGGGGTGCATATTCTTTACCGTGCATTTTCCCAAGATGAAACGTCCACGTTGGGTTATGCGTTTAGCAAAGACGGTTGTCACATCACAGAACGTTTTTCTAATCCTGTTTACATTCCGAGAGAAGATTTTGAAAAGACAAAAAAGCCAGGGTTTTCTGGCTGTGAAGACGCTCGAATCACTCGCATGGGCGATCATTTGTATATGGTGTACACCGCTTATAACGGAGTGATCCCTCGCGTTGCGATGACGTCTATTCCTGTGAAAGATTTTGTGGCACATCGTTGGAATTGGGAAACTCCACGCATTATTTCTGCGCCGGGCGTGAAAGATAAAAATTCCTGCATTTTTCCGCGCAAGATCGAAGATGAATACATTATTTTGCACAGGACCAATCGCAGTATTTACATTGATTTTGTCGATAAAGAGCAGTTCTTACATGGCAAAGAATTTTTAACGACGGATTATCTTTTGATGCGTCCTCGAACAGAGTATTGGGACAATATAAAAATTGGTTCAGCGGCTGCCCCTATTGAAACGAAAGACGGTTGGTTGCTTTTCTATCACGGGTATTCCGATCCAGGCGCGATTTATAAAGTGGGTGCGGTCCTGCTTGATTTAAAAGATCCAAGGGAAGTGCTTGCACGAACGGATGTTCCGTTATTACAGCCAGAAATGGAGTATGAAAAGTTCGGGTTTATTCACAATGTGGTGTTTCCGTGCGGAGTCGTTGTTATTAACGGCAAGATATACATGTACTACGGAGCTGCTGATTTTGTCATTGGTGTAGCCACTATGGATTTAAAGCAAGTTCTTCAAGTTCTAAAGTCGTCATAACTCACAACCCAAACTGCATACAAACCATTGCGACGTATTATCTAAAGGGGGTCGGTTAGATATAAAAAAGTGATTTTATGGTTAATGGTTTTTCTTAACTGGCTTCGATCGAGGGATGGATTCGCGGCCGTCGTGGCCGCTCACCCTTCGGGCATTTTGCTGCGCAAAATGTCCAAATTTGCAATCCTACAAATTTGTCGAACCCTCTGTCGGGTTCAAATCCCTCTAAACAATGCCAATAGATATAAAAAAGTAACTTTATGGTTAATGGTTTTTCTTAACTGGCGGAGAGAGAGGGATTCGAACCCTCGGTACGCGTTAACGTACACACGCTTTCCAGGCGTGCTCCTTCAACCGCTCGGACATCTCTCCAAAAAGGGCGCGCAGCGTAAATGTGATTCGATATCAATTCAAGAAGTGTTGATATTTCGATTTATTTCTATCCTAAAGCACTCGGTTTTTCTTGAATGACCGTCTTTGCTGAATGAATACCGGCTTCTTCTAGCGTGTTCATTACAAAATTGGACGTTTCTGCATCTCGCATGGGGCCGATTTGGACGCGGTAAAGCATTTCTTTGCTGTTGCGACTGGCATAGATCTGGCTAGGCAACGTGGTGACATCTTTCACACGCTTTAACATTTTTTCCGCATTCATTCGTTCTCCATAGGCACCGACTTGTAAGTAAAGTGTTTGTATTTTATTCGCACTTTTTTTTGCCATATAGACAGGTTGAACGTTGTGCAAAGCACCTGGATTTAAAGCGACGATTTTCACGAGCCCCGTTCCCTTTCTTAAGATGTCTAATTTCTTTGCGGCCACATAAGACAAATCAATCAAACGATTTTTTTCAAAGGGACCTCGGTCATTTACTTTAACGATGATCGATCGGTGATTTTTTAAATTAGTCACTTTGACATAAGTTGGCAGCGGCAATGTTTTGTGTGCCGCCGTCATCTTTAACATGTCGTACTCTTCATGATCAGACGTCAATTGATGATTGAATTTCGTTCCATACCAAGAGGCGACACCTGTTGCGACATAGTTCTGACTGCTTGGCATAACATGATACGTTTCTCCGTACACTGTGTAATACGGAGGATTGCCGTATCGACTGTGTGGTTCTTTTTTCGGAGTTGCATTTGGAATCGTAGAAACATCTACCGTGCGTTGTGGAGGACCATCTTGTGGTTCGAAATATTGAGAGGAAGAACAGGCGGTTAATAACAATGCAAGAGTAAAAAGAACAATGAATTTCATTTATTTTTCCTTGTTAATGAACAGATGGAGTTTATATGATCGAGAATGTTTTTCATTAAGGGCTTTATAAAAGGAAGTGATTTATGTCGAAGCTTTTGCGTTCAATTACCGCGGTTTCTTTTTTGTTATTCAGCATCTTTGGACTAACGATCAAAGCACAAGAAACTTGTACAGGGGACGTGTGCACCATCAATACGGCGCAACAAAAAACATCTTCATCGCCTTGGGAATCAAATGCTGAAAAGCATATGAAAGAATGGGAGGAGTTAAGCAAACAAGGAGCTAAAAGCGGCGGCGATCAATATCAATATGATTTGTATCCAACGACGACTGAATCGAAAAAACAGGACACCACAAAAGAAGTAAAGACGACCAAGGAAGCAGAAACAACCAAGAAAGTAAAAACGCCGGTTAAAAAAACAGAAGCAAAAACGGATCTTCAAACTTATGAATTTCATGCGGGAAAAAACGTGCTCTATGTCACTTTAAAAGATGGAAAGATTGTCAATAAAGGATATGCAATTTGGGATGCGAAAGATCCTAGTGCACAGAAGATAAAAGATTTGATGATTCAGGGAATATCTTTTGAAGAAATTGAACAAGCTTTAGGCTCCGGTCGATTGATGGAGAAATAAATGACTTGTCAGCGATATAAAGCTCTGTCGTCATCCCCCGCGCTTCTGTTCGTCATCCCCGCGCTTCTGTTCGTCATCCCCGCGCTTCTGTTCGTCATCCCCGCGAAAGCTAAGGATCCAGAATTGATACATTTCCTGGATTCCCGCTTTCGCGGGAATGACGAAGACTGGAGTCTTAGTTTTCGCGGGAATGACGAAGACTGGAGTCTTAGTTTTCGCGGGAATGACGAAGACTGGATTCTTAGCTTTCGCGGGAATGACGAAGACTGGATTCTTAGCTTTCGCGGGAATGACGAAGACTGGATTCTTAGCTTTCGCGGGAATGACGAGAAGTGGACTCCAGCCGCAGCTATGGATGACAAACAGAAGCGCGGGGATGATTTCGATCTATTCTGGATAAGTTCGACGATATTCCTTTTCCATCGCTTGGCTCAATTGATAAGTTGCGACGACATAAAGAAGATGCGAGTTGTATCGCGTGGTGACATAAAAATTATTTAATCCAATCCAATATTCGTTTCCAGACTTTTCCTGGAGCTCTAAAAGCCCAAACAAACTGTTTTTAGGTAGAGTCTCTAAAGGAGTAATGCCGTTTTTCTTCAATTGTTCCATCGAAAAAGTGGGCTCGTGTTGGTTCGCTTTAATCTTTAATTTTTGCGTTTTAGAAATCTTGGCTCGCATCATCATCGGTTGTCCTGCAATCCAACCGTAATGGTTGAGGAAATTAGCAATGCTTCCAATGACATCGTCTTGATCATTCAGAATGGACGTATCTTTTTTGTGATCGAACTTAATGGCATAGGCCAACATGCTGCTTGGCATAAATTGCGCTTCACCAATTGCTCCCGCATAAGAACCTAAAACAATTGTCGGATCTAATTTCCAGCGTCTGCAAAACAGCAAGAAATCTCTTAATTCACTGCGGAAAAATCGTGTGCGTTTTGGATAGTTAAAAGCAATGTCGGACAGTGAATCGAGGACTTTAAATGTACCAAGTTGTGTTCCGAAATCACTCTCAATTCCGATAATCGACACGATAATTTGTGGAGGAACGCCGTACATTTTTTCTGCTTTTTCCAGCGTTTTTTTGTGTTGATGCCAAAAGGCAACTCCATCTTCGATACGTTGTTTGTTGAGAAATATTTGTTTGTATTGAAACCAAGGCTCTGCTTCTTTGGGATGATCTAATTTTATGTAAATCTTTGGACGAGGTTTGACGGTATTAAAAAGAGACGTCAATTTTTCACGATCAAAATGATCACGAGCGACCATCTGTTGAATGAATGCCTGCACATCTTTTCGCTCTCCAAACGGTTGCGTCGGAGTTGCCCAAATTTGGCTACAGAACAAAACAGTAATAAATCCAACAAAAACTTTTAAATACATACATTTCTCCTTGAGTCGCGGTAAATCAGTAGTCTCTACTGATCTATTAAAACTCTGTGGCTGTAGATAGACATCAATATTCCAAAACTAGCCATTGTTGACAACATCGATGAGCCTCCATAACTGATAAGCGGCAACGGCAATCCAACGACCGGCAACAAACCGCATACCATGCCCATATTGATGAGGAACGAAAGAAAAAACATCAAGGTGAGGCTGCCTGCCAATAATCGTGTGAATGTCGTTTGCGATTGGAACGCAATATAGAAACAACGCGCAGTAATCAAAAGATAAATGAATAAAAGCACAAGCGTTCCGAACAAACCAAATTCTTCGCCTACCACCGCAAAAATAAAATCAGTCGCGTGTTCAGGAAGAAAATGCAAATGAGATTGTGTTCCTTTAAGCCAACCTTTCCCAAAAGCTCCGCCGGAACCGATCGCGATTTTTGATTGAATGATGTGGTAACCCGCGCCCCAAGGATCTCTTTCAGGGTTTAAGAACGTCAAAATACGTTGTTGTTGATACCCGTGTAAAAAGTGCCAGGAAATAGGAAGCGCGATCACCACAATGATAGCGGCCAAAAACAACCATCGGCCCGAAATGCCGGCTAACAATAAAACGCAGACACCGCTCATGACGAGTAGTAATGCAGTGCCTAGATCCGGTTCTTTTAGTGTAAGAACGGCAGGGATAATGACCATTAAACCCGCAATGCTTAATTCTTTGATTTTTGGGGGCAATGATTGGTGTGCGAAATACCAGGCTAGCGTTATAGGGATGATGATTTTCATTAATTCAGACGGTTGGAATCGAAACAAACCTAAATTGATCCAACGTTGCGCGCCTTTATCGATTCTTCCAATGACTAAAACAGCCGCTAATAACAGAACGCCGACTGCAAACAACAAAGGGGCCCAGCGTTGGTAAAAGTGCGGAGGAAATTGTGCTAAGAAAAACAGTAATAAAAATCCCATGCCGATATGTAGAATTTCTTGAATGACCAAATTGGTTTGTTGGTTGCTCGCGCTATACAGAATAAAAAAACCAAAGACAACGAGCGCGATGAGGCATGCCAGCAGAATTAGATCTATATGCAAGAGTTGAGGCAGTGTGCGGTATTGGGTGCCGCAATGCTGCCGTTTTTTAGAGGGCGTTGCCCAACGGTTAAGGTTCATGATTTTGTGTTCTCATCGGTGCTTCATTGAGTGTCCTTACACTATTTCTGCTCATCTATCGTCATCCCCGCTCTGTTCGTTGTCATCCCCGCTCTGTTCGTTGTCATCCCCGCTCTGTTCGTTGTCATCCCCGCGAAAGCGGGGATCCAGAATTACTGGATCCCCGCCTTCGCGGGAATGACGTTGGTCTGGATCCCCGCCTTCGCGGGAATGACATTGGTCTGGATCCCCGCTTTCGCGGGGATGACGTTGGTCTGGGCGGGGATGACGTTGGTCGCGGGGATGAGGGGGGTTGGGAGACGGCAAACGGTTGTTGTGCAATTTAGGTGTTTTTCGCTCAATAAATAATAGTCCAACACCTTTCGTGCAACGATGGGCGCATTCATGTTGTGCTCTACAATGACCGCTACAGCAATCTGCGGATGGTCGAAGGGCGCAAAGGCGATAAAGACTGAGTTATCGCGCAACTGTTCTGGAATATTTAAATCTTTCTCGTGTTTGTCGTATTGCTCTTTAGAAACTTGAGCCGTTCCTGTTTTAGCTGCGACAGTATAGGGAGGTCTCCCGAATCGATAGCCGGTGCCTTTCGTGATGACCCCTTGCATAGCTTTTAAAACAACATCCCAATAATTCGGATGATTGAGAATTACCGGATCAATTTGTGTTGGATCGGTTTGTGCTATTTCACCGTCCGGTGTTTTTACGGCATACAACAACTGCGGTTGAAAGCGTGCTCCACGGTTCGCAAGTGTTGCTGTTGCTGCTGCTAACTGCAGTGGAGTGGTTTGTGTATACCCTTGACCAATACTGGTTTGCACCGTATCGCCCGCATACCACTTTGTTCCTTGTACTTTCCATTTCCATTCAGGCGTCGGGATGTTGCCGCCCAACTCTTCTCCCATATCGATTCCTGTTGGTTTTCCAAAACCGAATTGGGCAAGCATGTCGTCGATGCGGTCGATCCCCAATTTATGAGCCAAGATATAAAAATAAGTATCACACGATTCAACAATGGCACTATTTAAATTAGTCCAACCGTGTCCGCCTTGACGCCAAGTCCAATCGCGGAAGATGTGTTTTGTGCCAGGAATTTGGTACCACCCGGGATCAAAGATTCTGGTTTTTGGAGTGACGGTGCCACAGCTCAATCCCGCGAGAGCAATGAATGGTTTAATCGTAGATCCTGGTGGATATAAACCTCTCAAGGCGCGGTTATATAAAGGATGTGTCATATCACTTTGTAAGGCATTGAATTCTTTGTGGCTGATGCCTATAACAAAATCATTCGGATCATAAGCAGGTTGGCTGACTAGCGCTAAGACCTGGCCTGTGGAAGGTTGAATCGCAACGATCGCCCCCGGTTTGTTATTCAACGCGTTTTTTGCAGCAATTTGTAATTGACTGTCAATCGTGAGGTAAATGTCTTCTCCTTTAATTGGAGGCAGTTGATCCAAAGTGCGAAGCACCTCCCCACTGGCATCGGTTTCCACTTTGGAATAACCCACTTCGCCATGCAGTTGGGATTCGTAATATTTTTCGATACCCACTTTCCCAATGAAATTAGTTCCAGCGTAATTAGAGGCATCCACTCGATCCAATTCCTGGGTATTGATACGACCGACATATCCCAACACGTGCGCGAAAGCATCTTGAAAGGGATAAGAGCGAATGAGTTCTGCTTGGATACTGAAGCCTGGAAACTTAAATCGATTGACTTCGAAGATGGCGACTTCTTGATCGTTCAGTTTTACTTTGAGAGGGATTTCATCAAATTTTCGATGTTGTTTGAGTGCTTTTTGGAAGCGTTGCAAATCATCATCACTGATCGTGATCAATCCTTTAATTTGTGAAAGGGCGTTTTTAAGGTCTTTCACGCGATCCGGTCGGACCATCAAACTAAAAACTGGAATGTTCTTAGCAAGAATGACGCCGTTACGATCATAGATAATGCCGCGTCGAGGAGTCATGGGCCTTAAATCGATGTCATTTTTTGCAGAAAGCGTTGTGTAATGTTTGTGCTGTAAAATTTGTAGATCCACGAGTCGAGCGACCAATAACAAGGTGGCAATAAAGGCGACTACAACAGCAATAATTAGCCGAAGCCTAAAAAGGCGCGTCTCGCGAATATAATTTTTAATGGTTAATCGTTCGTTCATGGAAAGGGTGTGTCGTAAAAAGCGGTGAGCACAATCGCGGGGGAGCTCAATATTAGAAACATCAGCGGGTGTCAACCAATTCATCAGCAGAGCTTTATCATTGTTTTCACCATCTCAACATATCGTCATCCCCGCGGAAGCTAAGGATCCAGAAAACACCCTCACTGGATTCCCGCCTACGCGGGAATGACGGGAGACTGAATCCTTAGCTTTCGCGGAGATGACGGTGGAGCATCTGCTGTAGAGACGCGATTCAGCGCGTCTTTGTCTCGATATTTTTTAAAAGCAATCTCCATTTACATCGGTATAGTGGCCAACTTTTTTATATACGCTATTTTCTTACAAATATTGCATCTGAATTCTTAACAAAATTACAACCTCAATAAAAGGAGAAGAAGAATGAAATTAATTGAGTATTTCAGAGGTAAAGATCTGTCGGTATCAGAAATTTTTGGTGAAACAGTGCAAGGGATCGTTAACTCTTTAAAGCAAGTGGTAGAGGAACGTGATCCAAAAATAGCAGTGTCCGACATTCGTGAATTTTTAGCAGCGCACCCAATTGAAACATACCCAAACGAAGCAATAGTCATTTTTAAAAGCTTGCAGCAATTTGCACGACTGAAAGAAACAACCGAAGCATCTATAACGAAAGTGATAAATGCACTGCAATTAAAACTTATACAACCTGCTGATAAAGAAATAGAAGAGTATTTATTTTTTGGATTTTTTGATGCTCAGGTAAAAGCGGCTAAAGCTAATGGAGATAAACAGAAGACTCTTACGTTGTTTGAAGAAATGAGCCCAAAAGAACGTATGATTCCATGGCTTGATAGTGGTTCTAAGAACGCATCTGAAGCAGTTGTTGATTATTTAGTTTCTTGTATACAGGAAAGAGGCACAGAGGGCGCATCCAAAAAGCGCCAAATGAACTGTGAAACAGTGATTACAGCATTGGCTTTTCCTCAATCTAAACTTGAAGAAAGATGTAAATCGAATCGATTTTTTGTGTTTCAAAAGCTGTGTTCAGAATTAGATGCAAAAGATAGAGATGAATTACAAAAGATTGTGAGCAGTCAGTTTGAAATCGCGAATGTCGATCAACGCGACGCGTTTATTCAATCATGCACGCAGACAAAAACCGATCAATTGAACGAAAAAACTTCGTATGATTTTTTAACTGCAGTGGCTAAATCCTTTGTGTTCGCTGAAGAGACGTATGAGCACGGCATTGATATTTTTGTTGCTCTAGCGAAAAAACATAAATGGCCTTATCACTATATTCATCAACTCGATTTGATCGATAAAAAGAGCCCGAAACCCTATCAGCCCATTGCTCCACGTGTTTTATACGAAATCATGGTTCATTCAGAAAAAACTGATTGGGCTTTTTTTGATGGTGTTGTGCGGTGGATTGATCCCGAACAAGTGGCGGCAAGAACTTTGTTATTATTGATGAAGAACGAGCAGCGGAAAAAAGAGGCGGATGAAAAGTTTTTTCAATTTGCAAATTCAAAGGATGAAACAGAAAGAGCTATTGCTACTTATGTGTTGGCTTTCGGTAAAGGCGACGTTTTTGCTGATCAACTTAACTCTTTTGAGATTTCAAAGAACAAGTTCCTACAGCAAGTGGCGGCGAAAGCCTTAGTGATATTAGAAAAAACAAATCCGGAAGATCAGCGCCTTCAAACGTTCCTAGCTCTTACTGACCTTAATGTTCGTGGAGCGCAGGTAGAATATCTCTTCCAATCATTGAAAAATTCTTTTGCAGAAAAACACGATTTGGCTCAAGCATGGTTGAAAGAGAAATCGCGAGCCATCGTGGTGTTTGATGTTGTTGAGCGACTGCTGCAGGAAAAATTTTCTCCATTGCTTCCCGAATTTTCTATTGACTTAATAAAGAACAATTGGATCTCAGATAAATTCATTTCTCTTGCGAAAGATAATGATGAAAAGAAACGACAATTTGCTACTGCTGTTCTTGCACAATGGCTGAGCGATAACTCTCTTCAGATAGTTGATTTACTGTCTATCTTTCAAAGACTTGCGAAGGGGAACAAAAATAGCCGAAGTGTCTTGCAACAAGTGTTCACTTCCGTTTTAGAGACGGAGCAAAGCTATCGAGTGATTGAAATGTTTGTACGGCTTCACGCGAGCCTGCCTGAAAAACAATTCAAAACCGTATCGACGAAGCTCTTGGAAAATAAACGGATCCCTGGTGCATTGCAGCAATGTGCGGGGGATAAAAGTCGATACAAGGCAGCAGAGGATTTCTTTTTGTTGCTTTGGCGGAATGAAGAAACCGAAACGCTTGCAAATAAGTATTTTGAACCCTTTGTTTCAAAAGATTTAAAAGAGCCAAAAGAAATGGCTGTTCGTGTACTCATGAGGCGTATTCAAAAGACGGATGATCCCGCACGATTGGGTTTGAATCGCGCTAATGCTTCGCTTTCTCGCTCTGTTGTTGAAGCTTTAATTCGGTCTATGAATGAGGATGGTTTGGGCGATGCCTCTTATTTTTTGTTTCAATGCTCATTGTCTGATAACCCCAATATTCGTTCTATTTATGTTCAAACGCTTTATTTGGGGATGAAAAACTCTGCAGATTGGGCTCGAACACAGTTGAATGCTTTATCAACACTAAATGATGAATCTCTCGATTTAGCTAAGCTGATATGGAATTTGATAATAAAAGATGAGGCCATTCGGCAATACGCAGTGGACAAAGCTTTTGAAGCACTCCAAGACGT
>JAHJDF010000067.1 GCA_018812595.1 Gammaproteobacteria bacterium | reverse complement strand
TCAAGGGTGCGAAAGCGCCATGATGTTAATTTTGGCCGATGCACTCGGAATCGATCGTCGTCGCATTCGTTATCGACGTGCTTCGACTTCTAACATTCCTGACGGAGGAACTACTGTTGCTTCTCGCGCGACATTAATGGGTGGAGGAGCCATCACGATCGCAGCGCAAAATCTAAAAACATTGATGGCCAACACACTAGCAGATGTTTTGCATTGCAAAGCGGATGAAGTGCATTTTGCCAACGACTGCTTATGGAACGCAGATAAAACAAGCAAGCTCACTTGGAGCGAAGCCATGCAACACATGATGCGAAAACAAACCTACCCTTATGCTTTTGGAGTTTTCCAAGCACCACAAGTGAGTTGGGATGAAGAGACGGGGAAAGGCAATGCGTATTTTACATGGGTGTATGGATGCCAAGCCGTTGAACTAAGCGTTCACAAAAAAACAGGAAAAGTGAAGTTATTGAACTACGTTGCCGCGCACGATGTTGGAAAGGCCATTAATCCACCGATGTTGTTAGGACAGTTTTACGGAGGCATCACACAAGGCATCGGCTATGCCTTGTTTGAATCGCTCGATGTGAAAAATGGAAAAATCATCAGCGACAATTTCAATCGCTATCACCTTCCTAGAGCCACCGATATTCCAGACATCACTGGAATCATCGTAGAAAATGCAGATCCCTTATCGCCCTCCAAAGCAAAAGGCATCGGAGAACCCGCCTTAGAACTCGCCGCCCCCGCCATCGCAAATGCGATTTATCACGCAACAGGAAAACGATATTTCGATCTACCGATACGGGTGAATGATGGGGAATGAAAAAAAACAAATTTTTGATTACAAATGCAATAAATCACATAACTCGAGAACACAAACATGCAAACAACCATTAATCATCAAACCAAGATGCTTCAAGAAACGGATCTCGATAAAAATTTGTTGGATTTCTTGCGAGAAGATCTGGACTTCACGGGAACAAAGCGCGGTTGTGGAATTGGTACTTGCGGTGCATGCACAGTGCTTGTCAATAACGTCCCTACCCGTTCGTGTCGCAAACAAGTCAAAGACATCGTAGATAAAGAAGTTCTCACTGTTGAAGGGCTTTCAAATGCCGATGGATCTTTGCATCTCTTACAACAAGCTTTTATCGATTGCGGCGCAGTGCAATGCGGTTTCTGCACGCCCGGAATGATTCTCACGGCCTATGCCTTTCTTCTCACCAACCCGCACCCAACCCGTGCACAAATCCGAAGCGCTATCCGAGGCAATTTATGCCGATGCACAGGCTATCAACAAATCGTCGACGCCATCTGGAAATACGCAACTAGAACATAGGGAAACTTTCCGATCATGGATCCGACAATTAGTGCCACTATTTGTCACCAAGCTGTACAAATAATTCGGTTCCATTCCTAAGAAAGTTCATATCAACATTTGAAAAGCTCAGGATATGCCTTATATAAGCAAAGATTGTTTTTAACCTTTTCGGAAAAGGAGTTTTTTATGTCCGATACTGCACAACAAAAAGAAACATTGGGATTTCAAGCCGAAGTCAATCAACTGCTTCACCTTATGATCAACGCGCTTTACAGCAATAAAGAAATCTTCTTACGCGAGCTGATTTCTAATGCCTCCGACGCATGCGATCGATTGCGATATGAAGCGCTCTCTGATGAAGCCCTTTTGGAAGATAACCCGGACATCAAAATCCACATCAGTTTTGATGAGAAAGAAAAAACGATCACGATCGAAGACAACGGCATCGGCATGAGTCGCGATGAAATCGTGGCGCATTTAGGCACCATCGCCAAATCCGGAACCCGTGAATTTCTTTCTTCACTCACCGGAGACCAAGCCAAAGACTCTCAACTCATCGGTCAATTTGGTGTGGGCTTTTATTCTGCATTTATCGTTGCCGACAAAGTGACTGTCATTTCTCGAAGAGCCGGCATGACAGAAGAACATGGCGTACGTTGGGAATCTGACGGCAAAGGGGAATACACCATTGAAAACATCAATCACCCTCTACGCGGAACACAAATTATCCTGCATTTAAAAGACGACGAAACAGAATTTCTCGATGAATGGAAGCTCAAACAAATCATCACGAAATACTCTGATCACATCGCCATTCCTATTTTGATGCAAGTCACTAAAGAACCGGACGACAAATCTGATGAAAAAACGGAAAAGAAAAAAGAATGGGAACAAATCAATCGCGCCACTGCGTTATGGACGTTGCCGCGCAATCAAATCAAACCGGAAGATTACAAAACTCTTTATAAGCACATTGCACACGATTTCGAAGATCCTCTTTTGTGGGCACACAACAAAGTCGAAGGAAAACTGGAATACATTAATCTGCTTTATATTCCGACCCACGCTCCTTTTGACCTATGGAATCCGCAGTTTCAACGAGGACTCAAACTCTATGTGAAACGCGTGTTCATCATGGACAACGCCGAACAGTTTTTGCCTCGATATTTGCGCTTTGTAAAAGGCATCATCGATTCCAACGATTTGCCTTTAAATATCTCTCGAGAAATTTTGCAAAATAATAAAACAGTGAAACAAATTCGTTCGGCCGTCACCAAACGGGTTTTAAACGTGTTAGAAAAATTTGCACAAGAACACTCGGATGAATATGCAAAATTTTGGGAAACGTTCGGGAAAGTGCTGAAAGAAGGTCCGGCGGAAGATTATGAAAATCGCGAAAACATCGCGAAATTGCTCCGTTTTTCAACGACCTTTGAAGAAGACAGCAAACAAAACGTCACTCTTTCTGACTATGTAAAACGCATGCCGGAAGCGCAAAAGAACATTTACTATGTCACTGCTGAAAATTTCTTGGCGGCTAAAAACAGTCCACATCTTGAGATCTTCAAGAAAAAAGGCATCGAAGTTTTACTCCTCTCCGATCGCATTGACGAATGGTTGGTTTCTCATCTTAACGAGTTTGAAGGAAAGCCTTTGCAATCTGTTGCGAAAGGTTCTTTAGACCTCGGAGAATTAGAAGACAAACAAGAAATCGAAGATGCTAAAAAAGCAGAGAGTGAATTCACAGGGCTTTTAGAACATGTCAAACAAACCTTGGGGGAACGTATTAAAGAAGCAAGATTCACACATCGTTTGACGACGTCACCGGCATGCATTGTTGCAGATGAGAACGAGCTTAATATCAATATGCAACGCATCCTAAAGTCTGTTGGCCAAGAAGTACCGACTGCAAAGCCGATTTTCGAGATCAATCCAGAACACGCGATCATTAAGAAATTGCAAGAAGAAGAAAAAGATGAAAAACGTTTTTCCGAGTGGACACGGTTGTTGTTTGATCAAGCTGTATTAGCAGAAGGCGGTCAGCTCGAGGACCCAGCCACATTCGTAGCACGCTTGAATCAATTTTTACTCGAAATGATTCAGTAAGTTCTCTCCCGTCATTTTGTCATTCTCGCGTTTTCTTTTGTCTTTCCCGCGAAAGCTAAGAATCCAGAATTCTTATATCGCCTGGATCCCCGCTTTCGCGGGGATGACGGAGTAGACGCGGGGATGACGAATAAAACACACACCATCATCTCAAGGCATGACAGATTTCTTGCATGCCTTGCAAAATTCTCGGCCCATACCTTTCTATAAGAGCTGTGTGAACAACATACAAACGGTGATTACGCCAAGCTTTTAATTGAGAAAATTGTTGCCACTGCACAAACACGTTTTTCTTATTCAAATCACTTGGAATCAAAATGATATCCGGATCTCGAGCAACCACACTCTCAACACTCACTTGAGGTGCTGTCCCATAAGCATCGACATAAATGTTGCGCCCACCACAATCATGAATCATCTCGTTCACAATGGACTTTCGATTCAACGTCAATAACGGCTGATCATACAGCTCAAAAAAAACCGTCTTTGATTTCTGATCATGCCCTTCTCGACGTAAACGCATCAAGGTTCGATCAAAATGATCGGCTTTACGATTTGCCTTTATTTCTGCGCCCATTAACTGCCCGAGCGTTCTCATAAATTTGGAAATATCTGCAAGGCAATGAAAGCTTGTCACAAACACCGGAATACCTAATCGCTTCAACTGCTGAATTTGTACAGACGCATTTTCCCCACGCCACGCGATCACCAAATCAGGGTGCTTTGAAACAATCTTTTCAATGTCTATGGAATGATAAGAAGCCACAACAGGAAGTTTTTTAGCTTGCGAGGGATAATCACTAAACGCCGATACGCCCACTAATGTATTTCCAGCGCCTACTGCAAAAACCATCTCCGCCAGATTTGGAGCCAATGTCACTACACGTTTAGCAGGCGCTTTCAATTGGATGCGTTGATGCAAGCTATCCAAGACTTGAATCGGTTTTGCGAAAGCGCAAGAAGACAAAACGACCAATAACAATCCAAAAGAAAATCGGCTCACGTTTACACCAATACGATTAACGCCAAAATCACCATCCATACAATCAATGCACGCACGATCAGCTTGAAAATTTGTTTTGAAAAATGTTCGTGAATTGAAACCTCTTTCGTATCGCCTAATGCTGCGTAACCGCATTGTTCAACAAGCACTCCGTTGCCAGAGGGCGCGATAAAAAACAGTTGCCTCCAATAATGCATAACAGCAAGAAAGTGACTCACTAACGCAAAACTCAAAGTCATCAAACGAGCAGGAATCCAATCCAAAACCCCTGCAAAATCAGTAGCCACCTGTGAATAAGGCGCATGATGGTTCTTCATGAAATCGTTAAAGCGATACAGCACTGCACCAATAGGGCCTAATGCTAAATACCAAAAGATCACTGAAAAGACGTTGCTCAAAGCATCATGAAAGTCAGAGACACGAAGCGTTTTCAAACAAAAGATGAAAACAACTAAATTGAAAAGAAAAACAAGGGCCATTAAATGCAGGTGGAAAAGCAGGAGATAAACAAGTTCTACAACTATCAACAAAGGAAACAACAACAAAATCCCATCCCAATGGGTCTTCCATTGTTCTTTTCTAAACAGTTTTTGCATCAAAGCGAGATAAGGTTCAAACACCTTTTCAACCGGCGAATATTTCCAAACGGAAGTCCAACGATCTAAAACAAGACTGATTAAAATAACGATAAACTGCATGATGCCCTCCTTGATTAATAGTGATCGAATACCTGTTTAAATTCATTCCAATCAAACAATTCACCTTGTTTGTTGCCTTTTTTAGGGTTTGTAACAAACGCGTGGTTTCTTACACTTGTTAAGTTAATTTTATTAAAATAGTGCATCAACGTTTTCATCACCTGCACCAACCGTTCGTATTGCCCATACGCATACGGTTTCCCCTCTAACCCCATTAATCCAATACTAATGCTTTCGTTTTCGTAATGTTCGTGTTCGTTGAAATCACACAAAACCGCATACCATGCCCGCTGATAAAAAGACACATATTGTGTCAGCATCCCTTGTCGATCGATGAGGAGATGAGTAGAGATTTTTAATGATTCTTGTCCTTTGAAAGCTTTTTGCAGCGAATCTCCTGCAAACAAGTAATCACAAAATGATTGAGAAGCCTCTTCTGTTTCAGCAGGCAAATCAATGCTGCACAAAACAGCCTGTTCAATTTCAGCTTGCTGCGGCCGTTTGTCACGGCAAGGCGAAGGATGATGTCGCACATCTTCCAACCATCCTGTCAAAAAATTCAGTCGTAGCATGGACAAAATTCCCCGTAAAAAATGCCGGCTTATATTACGTTTCCGAATTTTCTTCAATGAGCCCGATAGAAAATGTTGGGTTATCTCTACGATCTGTGTGAGAAGAGTTGTCTTTAATTAAAGGAACTGTTGCAAACCGCATATTTCGTCATTCCCGCGAACAAAATGACCCTTAAAAATCAAAAAGTTAGCCTTATAAACCGCTAAAAAACAAACAAAGGGAAGTAATCCCCTTCCATTCTAAAGCTCCTTGCAAAACAGGAATAAGCAACTATTTTAACTGTACAAATAGGAAACTATTTGTCAGCCATCGTCGGTAATAATAGAAGGAATAAAATCGATGTTCTTGAATAAAAGTAAAGAAATGGAACAGATTTTCGAACAGATACGTTCTAATAAGCTCAAAGAGGTTAACTTAAGCGGAAAATGCATCCCCGATCATCTAAAAGAGCTTGCTGCATGTTTGAAAGACAATGGAAGCGTAGAAAAAATAGATTTATCCGATAATGTACTCAACCCTATGGATTTCGCTCCTTTACTGGAAGTTTTAAAAACCAATAAAACCGTACGCGAATTGCAACTTAGTAAAAATGCCTTAGATCAATCCGTTTTTGAAAGTCTAATAAAAGACTGTGCGTTAGAAACATTAGGTCTTTCAGACAATCCTATTTACAGCACCAAAAATATTGAAACATTTAAAGATCTTAAGACTCTAAAAAAACTCAGCATCGCGAATTGTCGCTTACCTTTAGAGGAGATAAATGCATTAATCGAAGGATTAAAAACAAACAACTGTCTCCAATATCTAGATATAGAAGGTAACAACATTAGAGAAATCCAAGATGCAAAACAAATTGGCGAAATGCTTAAAACAAACACAACTCTTAAAACACTACGTTTAACATGCATGGACGGTACTTTAGAAAACATGGAAGAAATCTTTCCAATATTTGCAAACGCCCTAGAAAAAAATTGTGCTTTAACTTCACTTGAGTTTTGTTCGACAGAAGATCGTGGCCGACATAAAGACAATTGTGACCTCAATACAATCAATAGAGTTTTGTACAGAAACTCTCAACTCGAAGACCCTACTATTTTCGACTTCTGGGAAAATATAAATAAAAGAAAGAGGAAATCTGAACTCCTGACTTGTGCCAATTAGTGCGGTTTCAAGGCTTCTTCTAGACCGCTTAAACGATATTCATCTAAATTAGTTTGCAGAGTGATTCGTTGCCCAGTAACGACGTTTTCGATCTGAGCCTCGTGCACATTCCATAAAATG
>JAHJDF010000066.1 GCA_018812595.1 Gammaproteobacteria bacterium | reverse complement strand
GCGGGGATGACAGTCAAACACGGGGATGACGATCAAACGGGAAAATGACGGGAAGCTTTCAAGGGAATGACAAAATAGATGGATCGCAACGAACCAAGAAGCACTAATCGTCTTGTTCAACTTCTAAAGTATACATTGGCTTCATAGAGCTCCAGCGCTTACAGCTTGGACATTGCCAATGCAACACTTTGCCTGCAAACCCGCAATTGATGCATTGATAGGAGGGCTGCGCTGCTAATAGCTTCTGAGTCAAAGAATGGAGGATAGAAAGATCGTGTTTGGCTCTACCTTCTGTTAAAGGCAACTGTAATTCCACCAAACGATGAACGCCTGCGATAGAAGGATGTTTGCGCACATAATCCGCAACAAATGTTGCTGCGGCTTTATCCCCACGCCATTGACGGATTTGTTCGGACAACACAACGACAACAGGAATTCTAGGAAATTCTTTTAATACTTCTTTAAAGTACAAAATTAATTCTGTCTCTTTGGACAAAGCACGAAAGCTATCCACTAAAGGAGTAATCGCTTCTACAAAATAATCCGGATCTTGATCCTTGATATGTTGAAAATGACGAATTGCCTGTTTGTAATTTCCTTTACCAACCAACATATTTCCAAACAGCAAGCTCGCCCTGACACAATTAGAATCATTCGATAATGCTTTTTTAAGGTATCGGGTCGCCGACTCATAATCGTCTGTTTTCAGAGCAAGTTCTGCTAATTCACAATAATGATGAGCAATAGGAAGGTGCATATCCGTGCCGGTACGCGCATTAATTTTTTGAGCAATTTGAATCGCCGATTGCCAATTCTTTTCTTGCTGATAAATGCTCAACAAACACTGCAAGCTCTCGCCCACCTGTTCGTTCATCTCAACCAATTCAAGAAATAAACTTTCGGCTCTATCTAATACACCGGCGCTTAAATAATCTTTCGCTAAAGCAAAAAGCGCTTGCACTCGGATGTCTTTACTTAAGGTAGGACGTGCAATGAGATTTTGATGAATGCGGATCGCGCGATTTACTTCTCCTCGTCGTCGAAACAAATTACCCAAAGCTAAATGTGTTTCGACCGTTTCACTGTCGACATCGACCATTTTCAGAAAAACATCTAACGCTTTATCAGGCTCTTCATTCAAAAGAAAGTTCAACCCCAACAAATAGTCTTTTGGAAACAATGCCTTTCTGTCGTCTAGCGCATCTGATTTTTGGCTCCATTTAGCAGCCGCCCAGCCGGATGCTGCTGCGATCGGTAATAACAAAAGCCACAAGCCGTGTATCAACATATTTATCTACCCACACGAATCCGTGTTACATCAGTGCTCATCTTTAAGAGGAATAGCACGCAAATTTTCAATTTCCTGTTCAGTAACTTTTAGTCGTTTTTTGAGTCGTCGTTTTTCTGATTTCAAACGAAGAACAACAAGAAACATCATAAAAAAACCGATCAAGAAACCAATAAACAGGCTACATACGATCACTAATGACAAAGCAATTTGGGCTGTCCCAAGATAATAATGAACAGAAACAGGGGTGGCGTTCAAAATTGCAAAAGTTACGCCTAAAACAATAACCAATAATAAAAAGAAATATCCAAAAACTTTCACGATCATGCTCCTTACTAAACAACACAATAGGATGTGCTTCGCCGTCATCCCAAAAAAAGCTAAGGATCCAGTCGAAACACAATCATTTCTCTGGATGCCCGCCTACGCAGGGCGGGCATGACGATAGTTTTATTCCTCTTTAGCAGCCTCCATTTGCTCTTTAATCAAATCACCTAAAGTTGGGGTGGCAATCCTATCTGTCGAAGACTTCGAAGAACGTGACTTGTTTGATCTTTCCACTCTTTCTTCCGGCTCAATGTCTTTCGCCCGAATAGAAAGTGAAATTGCACGATCTTTTCGATTGATATTGATAATTCTTGTCTCTACTTCATCGCCTTCCTTCAGATGAGTTCGAGCATCTTCTACCGTTTCAGTTGAAGAAATTTCACCCGCTTTCAAGTAGCCAACCACTTCTGGTGCCAATTCTACAGTGGCTTGATTTTCTTCTACTTCAACGACTTTACCCTTCACGATGTCGTATTTTTCATGTCCATCTGCATAGTTGTTGAAGGGGTCATCGTGCAGCTGTTTGATTCCCAGAGAAATACGTTCTCTTTCAGGATCAATCACCATAATCACGGCTTCCACTTCATCGCCTTTTGCATAATGACGTATGGCTTGCTCGCCCGGTTCATCCCAAGACAAATCAGACAGATGAATCAAACCGTCAATACTGCCATCTAAACCAATGAAGATTCCAAAATCAGTAATCGATTTAATCGTCCCCTTTAAGTGCTCACCCACTTCGTGGGCAGAAGCAAATTGTTCCCATGGATTTGATTTGCACTGTTTCATGCCTAAAGAAATGCGACGACGTTCTTCATCAATTTCTAACACAACCACTTCAACGGGATCACCCGGTTGTACTAATTTGCTGGGATGCACATTCTTATTGGTCCAATCCATCTCTGACATATGAACCAATCCTTCAATGCCCGGTTCAAGCTCAACAAAACATCCATAGTCTGTGATGTTTGTAACCTTGCCAGTTAGTTTTGAATTGACGGGATAACGTTCTGCAATGTTTTTCCAAGGATCCTGCGAAAGTTGTTTCATACCTAAAGAAACACGGTTCTTTTCTCGATCAAATTTCAAGACAACCACTTCAACGGAATCACCGATTTTCAATACTTCACTAGGCAGCTTCACACGTTTCCAAGAAATATCGGTAATGTGTAACAATCCATCAATACCGCCCAAATCAATGAATGCACCGTAGTCTGTTAGGTTCTTAACGACGCCCTTGACCACTTGATTCTCTTGTAAATGTTCAAGCAATTTAGAACGTTCTGCTGAATTCTCTTTTTCAATCACTGCACGCCTGGACACAACGATGTTATTTCGTTCTTCATCCACTTTAATAATCTGAAAATCAGATTCCATGCCTTCTAAAATATGGGTATCTGCAATGGGACGCACATCGATTAAAGATCCTGGTAAAAAGGCTCGGATACCACGGATATCCACCGTGAACCCACCCTTCACTTTTCCAAGAATAACGCCGCGGACTTTCTTGTGTGTCTCATGGCAATCCACCAAATCCAACCAGGTTTTGACGCGTTTTGCTTTCTCATGAGACAAACGGGTCTCGCCATAATCATCGGCGATCGCTTCGACAACAACCTCTACACTATCACCCACCTGAACAGCTAGTTCACCGTGCTCATTATGGAATTGCTCGAGAGGCACCGGGCCCTCTGACTTCAACCCAACATCAACCAACGCAAATTTGTTATCTATCGCAACAACAACGCCTGTAATAATTTGACCGACTTGGCCTTTTCCTTCTTCTAACTTTGATTCAAATAATTCTGCAAAAGTTTGCCCTTTTTCTGCTGTCATAAAATTAATTCCTAAACACAAGTTGCCTTCAAACACTCTTTGCTATTGCACAATAGTTTCTAAACACGTCGACACGGGAAAGATAAAGAGAAGTGAAAAGAAAGACTTAAAACAATGAAATGTCATGAAGTACATAAAGTTAAATATTAAAAAACTGTAGCTTTCATTGAAAATCTACAGCGCCATTAAATGCTCGTTTGAGCTCAGCTCGGATCCGTTCCATAACTTCTTCAATAGATAAATCCGTTGTATCAATCAGGATCGCATCTTTTGCTGCTTTTAAAGGAGAGGCCGTTCGTTTTTGATCTCGTTGATCTCGCGCTTCGATCTCCTTCAAAAGGTCGGCGAGTCTAACATCAACATTTTTTGCCAGCAACTGACCGTAGCGACGCCTGGCGCGCTCTTCAGGGCTTGCGGTCAAATATATTTTCAACGGAGCATCCGGAAAAATCGTGGTCCCCATATCACGTCCATCGGCAACCAAACCAGGCGACAAACGAAACGCGCGTTGACGCTCTATCAAAGCCAATCGCACATCTTCAAGCACAGCAATTTTTGATGCATTTTTGCCCACTTCTTCTGCACGAATTGCATCCGTCACATCCTCATCATTAAGCAAAATACGAGCGGTTTTTCGTTGATCATCTTTTCCGCATTGCACTTCCAAAGTTTCTGCCAAATGCAATAGTGCGGATTGATTTTCCAACACCCCTGCTCGTTGTGCGGCATACGCCAACACACGATACAAAGCACCGCTATCTAATAAATGCCAACCCAACGCTTTTGCTAATAAATAACTCACCGTGCCTTTCCCAGAACCGCTAGGCCCATCAATGGTGATGACTGGAGGGATGTGTTTCATTGTTTTTCCTTTTTTATTAATGAGAGGTAGGTGCTCAGTCACTCTCCCCCAGGGTTTCGCCCTGGGCTATCTTGTTTGGCCCCTTTGGAGCCATATAAGGAATTTATTAATATTTATGAATTTTATTCCGCTTCGGTTTCTTCTTCCGCTTCCACAACATCTTCCACAACGTCTTCCGCCGTGTCGTTCATCACGTCTTCCTCTGCAATGTCTGTCTCTTCTTCTTTAATTACTCGTTCCATACCAATTAATTTTTCATCTTTAGCTAAATGAATAAGACGCACACCTTGTGTATTACGACCAATCACTGAAATTTGAGAAACAGGGGTACGCACTAAAGTCCCTTTATCACTAATCAAAATAACTTCATCGTCTTCAGCAACCTGCATAGCGCCTATGACCTTTCCATTTCGTTCATTCACCTGAATCGAGATCACTCCTTGTCCACCCCGTTTAATCACTCGATATTCATCGACCTCTGAACGCTTTCCATACCCCTTTTCTGTAGCCGTCAAAATGGTCCCTTCTTTTGCAAGGGTCATAGCGATCACCGATTGCCCTTTCTTCAACTGTATGCCACGCACCCCGTGCGCTGTTCTTCCCATGGCTCGCACTTGACTCTCTTTGAACCGCACTGCTTTTCCTGAATCAGCAAACAACATAATGTCCTGCTGACCATCGGTCATTTCGACGGCAACCAAACGATCGCCTTTGGCTAGATCGACTGCAATAATTCCATTAGTACGCGGCCTCGAAAATTGATCCAAGGTTGATTTCTTAATCACCCCTTCTGCGGTCACCATCACCACAAAATGCTCTGAATCAAATTCTCTTACCGGAAGAATGGCGTTGATGCGTTCTTTCGAATCCAACGGCAATAAGTTAATGATGGGTTTCCCGCGGCCAATGCGCGCTGCTTGAGGCAACTGATAAACCTTCAACCAATACACTTTTCCAAAATTCGAAAAACACAAAATCGTATCGTGCGTGCTTGCAATCAATAATCGATCTACAAAATCTTCTTCTTTGACACTGGTTGCCGCTTTCCCTTTTCCGCCTCTCTTTTGCGAACGATAAACAGTCAACGGTTGTGATTTCACATAGCCTGTATGAGACAACGTCACCACAACATCTTCTTCAGCAATCAAATCTTCCATCGTCAATTCTTGCTGTGTATCCACAATTAAAGTGCGTCTTTCATCTCCAAATTTTTCTTTAATTTCTATCAACTCATCTCGAATGACCTGCAACAATTTCGCTTCATGTTTCAAGATCTCCGTCAATCGCAAAATATCGTCCAACATCTGTTGATAATCTTCGAGGATCTTGTCTTGCTCTAACCCGGTTAATCGATGCAATCGCAAATCCAAAATAGCTTGTGCTTGAGTAGGAGATAAGTAATAGCCATCCGATTTCAAACCGTATTGATCTGTTAAATCATCAGGATGCGTTTGAAGATCCCCTGCTCGATTCAACATTTCAACAACTTGACCAGGAGCCCAAGCTTTCATTAACAACTGCTCTTTTGCTTTTGCAGGACTCGAAGCAGCTTTAATCAAAGCAATGACTTCATCAATATTCGACAAAGCAATGCCGAGACCTTCTAAAATATGAGCTTTTTCACGTGCTTTCTTTAAATCAAAAGCGGTACGACGCATCACCACATCACGACGATGCGCAATAAACGCTTCTAGAAGTTGTTTGAGGTTAAACACTCGTGGTTGATTGCGGTCTAACGCCACAATGTTGATACCAAAGACACTTTGCATCGCCGTGTGTTTATAAAGATTATTTAACATCACTTCCGCCATTTCACCGCGACGCAATTCAATCACCATACGCATACCGTCTTTATCGGACTCATCTCGCAAAGCACTCACACCTTCAATGACTTTTTCTTTGACGAGTTCAGCAATACGTTCTAACAGGCGTGCTTTATTGACTTGATACGGTAATTCTTTGACGACGATCGTTTGCTTGCCGGATTTATCTTCTTCAATCTCAGTCTTCGCTCGCACCCAAATGCGCCCATGCCCTGTTTTATAAGCTTCAACGATGCCTTTTTTCCCATTGATGATCCCCGCCGTTGGAAAATCAGGACCAGGGATATATTGCATCAATCTTTCAATCGTTATGGATGGATCGTCTAACAACGCCAAACAAGCATTAATCGTCTCTGTCATATTGTGTGGAGGAATGTTGGTCGCCATACCCACAGCAATACCTGACGATCCATTAACCAATAAATTGGGCACACGAGTCGGCAACACAATGGGAGCAAACTCTGTGCCATCGTAGTTGGGAGCAAAATCGACCGTTTCTTTTTCGAGATCTGCGAGTAATTCATGAGCAATTTTGGACATACGTACTTCGGTGTAACGCATGGCAGCCGGGGAATCGCCATCGACGGAACCAAAGTTTCCTTGACCATCGACCAAGGGATAACGCATCGAGAAAGGCTGCGCCATACGCACGATCGTGTCATATACCGCTGTATCTCCATGAGGGTGATATTTACCAATGACATCACCAACGATACGTGCGGATTTTTTATACGGTTTGGAATAGTCATTTCCCAACTCATGCATCGCAAATAACGAACGACGATGCACTGGTTTTAAACCGTCTCTAACATCGGGTAATGCACGGCCCACAATGACGCTCATGGAGTATTCGAGATAGGATTTTTTTAACTCATCTTCAATATTGACTTGCACTACTTCTTTAGCAAATTCAGACATGCTTTTTCTCACTTTTATTCATCAAAATGGATCAAAAATCTAAGAAGGAACAGAGAGATAACTTCTTTAAAAATATAGAAGAATTATAACATCGAGGGGGTTTTATTCCCACTTTTTGTCACCGTCGTCATTCCTGCATTCTCGGGGATGACGGGGGCATGCATTCACGCATGCACAGCGGTTGCTTTTGAAAATGTAAAAAACTAGAGTGCCGCTTCGTTTGTGCACTTTAGAGGATGAAACATATGCCAGAAGAAAAGGAAACCTGCTCAATTGATGACACGAGAAGTTTTATTCCGGAAATGATTGATGACGTCGCAAAAGATATGAAAGTCTCATTAGACGCCGTAGAAGACATTAAAACGGAATCTTACGTAAACGATATGTTGGATCGATACAAAGCTATGGGGCTCGATGAGATCACCACAGACGATATGGCTGCCTTTATCATCGCAGGCATCATGATGACCAAATCAAAAATCGATCAAACCGCACAGGAGGGTTAAAAAATGGCTGTAGTTATTTCAGCTGTAGGCGGAGCAATTTCATCTGCCGCCGGAACAGTAATCGCCGCCACAGCTAAAGTAGCTGCTACCACAGGAGCTGTTGTTGGCAAAGTAGCTGCCACCACAGGGGCGGTCGCCAGCAAAGTAGGCGCTACTATAGGTACTGTTGCCAGCAAAGTAGGCGTCACTGCAGGTACTGTTGCCAGCAAAGTAGGCACCACTGCAAGTACCGCTGCTAGTAAAGCAACGGCGGTATCAGGAAAAGTAGCAAGCACAAGTATGAATGTGGCCACGAAAAGTGCATCCACCGCCACAAAAGGAGTCGCAAAAAGTGTTTTTAAAGGAGCAAAAGCTGGCTTTAAAGAAGAAGGCCTCAAAGGAGCGATTAAAGGAGGCTTAAAACAAGGCGCAAAAAACGCAGCGGAAACAAGTGTTAAACAAGCACCCAAATATGCCAGGGAATTTGCAAGTAATGCAAAAAACAAAGCTGCAAAGATGATAAAAAATGGCGGCCCTGTGAACGGGATAGGCCAATTATTAACTGCTGTCACACCAACACTCTCCCAAGCTCCTGAGTTAGTCTTAAAAATCAACAGCCAAAGTTAACAATGCAATCATTCACTCTCAATTCGATCGACCAAGCCCTATTGGGCTTGGCGCTGCAAGAAGATCTAGGCATTCCATACACCGACATCACCACGCAAACTTTGTTTGATCAAAACAACCCACCCTATTCCACGAAAATCATTTCAAAAGAACAGCAACCGGTGAGGGTGTGCGGGCTGCCTATCTTGTATGCCCTTTGTGAAAAGATGGAACTGCCATTTACTTTCAATGCTCTAAAAAAAGACGGGGATATTTTAGAGCCAAGAGAAACTTTACTAATGCTCGAAGGTCATCCGTATCTATTACTTACGCTTGAACGCACGCTATTAAATTTTCTTCGGCATTTAAGTGCGATCGCAACGCTCACAAAACAGGTCACTGATCGTGTTAAAAACACACCTCTTAAGATCTTAGACACACGCAAAACAACGCCTGGATTACGGCACCTAGAAAAGTACGCGGTGCATTGCGGCGGCGGGGTGAATCACCGCATGGGATTGTTTGATGCTTATATGATTAAAGATACGCACATCGATTTGATCGGCGGTTTAGAAAAAGCTTTAGAGCGTATTCCAAATAAAAATCAAAACGATCTGCCTGTCATTGTCGAAATACGCAATCTTAATGAATTAGACGTTGCTCTTCGTTACGGTCAGGAAAAAATCCATCGAGTCTTACTCGACAACATGTCCATCAACACAATGAAACAAGCGGTTTTACGCTGCGAAAACATCTTCGAAACGGAAGCCTCCGGAAACATCACGCTAGAGAATATCACTGCCATCGCCGAAACAGGTGTGCAATACGCATCGATAGGCATGTTGACTTATGGGGCGGGGCAAGTTGATTTGTCTATGGTAGAAGGTTAGGCGCTTTCGGTGACTCTCTCTTCCGTCATTCTTAGCTTCGGAGGGAATCCAGACCTCCGTCATTCTTAGCTTCGGCGGGAATCCAGACCTCCGTCATTCCCGCGTAGGCGGGAATCCAGACCTCCGTCATTCCCGCGTAGGCGGGAATCCAGGGAAAAACATATCAATTCTGGATTCCCGCTTTCGCGGGAATGACAGTTGATGTCGCGGGAATGACAGTTGATGTCGCGGGAATGACAGTTGATGTCGCGGGAATGACAGTTGATGTCGCGGGAATGACGGTTGATGTCGCGGGAATGACGGTTGATGTCGCGGGAATGACGGAACGGGATGATCTG
>JAHJDF010000065.1 GCA_018812595.1 Gammaproteobacteria bacterium | reverse complement strand
TCCTAAGCTCCTGCAAAAATTCTGTCCGTTTCATCGGTGATACCTCCTTAAAAAGGCATCTTAAAAACCGGACACTTTATTTGCTCTTCCTTAGGACACTTTATTTGCTCCTAACATCTGTCATTCATTTCCTTGCGGGTAAAGAAAAAATTAGTAGTATGTGCGCTCATTTCGACTAGGGCCGTTAGCTCAGCCGGTAGAGCAGCAGGCTTTTAACCTGTTGGTCGAGCGTTCGAATCGCTCACGGCCCACCATGACCTCTCTATAAAGAGCAAAGTTTAGTGATACAAAAGCGTTTGCAGACCGTATTACAACAAATTCGCGACTTAGAGGTGAAATATCAACGTCCCTCCCATTCCGTTTCTCTATTAGCTGTGTCCAAACAACATCCCGTAGAAGCCATTCGTGAAGCTTTGCAAGCAGGGCAACGTTGTTTTGGTGAAAATTACGCACAAGAAGCGGTTGAAAAAATAGATGCCTTGAAAGAGGTGTCCATTGAATGGCATTTCATCGGCCCGATTCAATCCAATAAAACCAAATTAATTGCCGAACATTTTGCATGGGTGCACAGCATTGATCGCGAAAAGATTGCACGTCGATTAAATGAACAAAGATCCTCGAAATTGCCGCCTTTGCATGCATGTGTCGAGGTCAATATCAGTCAAGAAACGAGCAAGTCAGGTGTCATGCCTGAAGCTGTTTTGTCGTTAGCTAAGAACATTGCATTGTTCCCGAACCTAAAATTACGGGGATTAATGGCCATTCCTGAACCAAGTCATGATTTCGAATCCCAACGCCGACCTTTCCGAGCATTAGCGTCTTTATTGCAAGACTTAAAACGTGAAGGGTTGGCGGTAGATACATTGAGCATGGGAATGTCCGATGATTGCGAAGCAGCCATTGCTGAAGGCGCCACGATCGTACGTATTGGCACGGCTATTTTCGGTCCTCGAAATCCCCGGGGTTTAATAAACCCTTAAGTAATGTAAGGTATTATTTCTTTATATAAGCTTGTTATAGAAGGAGGTGCGTTATGGCTAGGAAAAAAGAAGAATTAATCGCCGTACTGCCAGCGAGTGATAGTACTGTTGCACCGTTTCAAACAGAAATGAATAAGTGGTTTCCAGATGCTGCTGAGGGTTGTCGCTTGTTTAAAGAATGTTTTAACGTGGGCGATGAAAAAGTCCAAAGTGAATTACCTTCAATTGCATATACCGCACGGTTAGTGAAATTGCTCAAAAAATCGTTTAAAGATCCTGAAGAATTGCAGTTACCACTTGATGCGATTGCCCCCTTCATTTTACAAATTGTTGCTGTAACTTTATTGGAAGATGTGAGCCAGCGTGTGCGGGGAGAACTAAGAAATGCATTAACGCTTTTGTCTGTCATATCTAATCTTCAAAATTCCCACAATTCTTTAATAGCTAATTACATCCATCTGGCGCACGTTAGTCAGGGCAAGCGGAATAAACGGACAGAACAAAGAGTGTTTGATTGGTATGAGAATATTGTCGGTAGCTCTCATACGGACGTAATTCGACAATTTCCTAATCATCTAAGCAGACAAGACTACACAGCAATCTACGAAGCATTTGTTGCAGCCGAAGATGATTCGAATATAGCTGCATATCGAGTATTACAACTGATCGATGCTACCTCTGTTAGGAATTCAGATCTTTCAGTTGCTGAAATTGATGCCAGTGCTTTTGAGTATGCACGCGAATTGTTGCCAACGATTCATTTCGCGCAATTGTCACAAAAAGAAGTTCCTCTTTCCCGAGAGTTTTTGATGACTGTGTTGTTGCATTCAGGGAGATCACTATTTCTAGCAATTGCACAGGGTGTTTTTTCGAATGAAACATTGTTTGGTCAATTGAAAATAGAAGATTTACAAACTTTGTATTCTCGATTAGATCTTCGTGATCTTTTTATTAAAGCGTTGGCTAGCATGCCTCCTGAGCGTTTTAAAACTCGTGCGATGAAAAGCGTTTTACAGGGTTGGTATCAAAGTGCGATTGATGATCAAAACGTTCCTCTTTATTTCCTTTTCTGTACACATTTGAGATCAGCATTACGAGATACGGAAATTGTTGTTTTGGATAATCTTTCCGAAGCGTGGATTGTTTCTTCTGATCAGTTCCAAGAACAAGCACAAAGTTTTGTTTCGCAATTGACTGCTAACGAATCTTTGGTTTTTTTAACTCAATTGTTTAGTAGGGATTTCACAGCGCGTATTTCGCAAGATCGATTGAATTTCTGTATAGATATTTTCTTGCGACGAGCTATAGGAATAAGTCCTTTCTTAATAGAAGGTTCTTCTGAAGAAGAGAGACGTCGGTATGTTGAAACATTTAGTCCTAGTGTGCGAGCTATTGTTAGCACTGAAGAGGGTCGTCGAGCCTTAAAGTATTTCTTTTCAGAGTACGCCACTTCTTCAAGCACAATTATGACATTGTTAAAACCACAAGATTTGCGCGCCATTTTTGAGGCATATCGTTTTCATGGTTTAACGACAGAGCTTGCCGCTTTCCAGCTGATGCTTTTTGAAAATCCAAACTTTGATGTAACGGTATTTTTCTCACCAGAAGAAAGATTAGGGATTGCGACCAAATGTTTTGAAGCAGCTCAACGGGAAATGGACGAAAGCGTTGCTGGAAGGTATGAAAAATTAGTATTAAGTCTTGTGTTAGGGATTGATTTAAGTCAAATCGATGCAAACGCTCTAGCGAATTTTGTGAAAAATTGGTTAGCCAGAGATCCTTCGGTTTCTTCTCTTGTGGTGTTTTTAGGGCAATTAGATAATCACAGAGATCGATTCAGTGCTGTGTATGAAGAGATTGCCGTATATGTCGTGGAGAATGTTGATCCAGAATCTTCTGAATCAGAGGCTTTCTTGAATGCGATGGTGCCTGATCGGCTTGATTTGGTTGCCAAAATTTTACGAGCCCCTTTTGTTTCAACTGCAGTTCGAGAAGCTGTCGTTGAACATTTCTTAAATGTTTTTTTAGGAAGAGAGATTGGTCGTACCTTTGAAGGTGTGGCAAGGCCTCGTAACCTTTCTGTGGGGGATGTTGAAGGAGCGGGTTCTTTCGATATTTCTGAATTGTTTTCAAAAGTAGGTACGGTTGTGGCGGCTGAAAGCTTGTTGCAAGCGCTGTCATTATCTTCAGGGACTGAAGCGGAGGAAAAGGAAGAAGAAGCGCAAGAAAGAGCCTGTATGTTGCATAGAGTATTGCCCAAAGAAGTATTAGAAGCATCTGCTTCGCCTCGAGGAATAGAGGCTATTCTGGAACAAAACAGGAAGTTCCTGATTATGGTGTTGTTGTGGGATGTGGGGCGTCTTCGAGAGCTTCTAGCTATGAAGGAAGGAGGAGGAGAGAAGAAAAAGCAATTCGCTGATCAAATGACATCTGAGTCCCGACGACTTCTAGACCGTTTGTTGGCTGAGCTTGATAGAGATTTCTTGTTTGTGTTGGCAGACCATTGGCTGTCGCAAAAAGAGACGCAGAGTGAGCCTGCGATGCAGGCTTTTGTACGAGATTTAGTGAATCGTTTACAACCAACAGGTAGGCATGATCAAAGTTTCTTGGACAAACTTAAGAAGAAAGTAAGCGAATTTGTTGTTGATATAGGTTTGGTGACGCCGAAAGAGCCAACTCCTGTGACAACTATTGTTGAGCATGCTGATGAACAGCAATTGAATGCTATGGGGGCGACTTATGAAGGTCGCGAAGAAGAATTGTCTAAAAAAATGGCAGAAGCTCCTCAATACGATCGAGTCGCTGCAGCTCAGCAGGCTGTCGAACAGGCACTTGCAGCAAAGACAGAATCATTTCCTGAAACTGTCATCAGCATAATGCTTTCTGATCTAACATATGTGGATTTTCACTCTTTTTTAGAGCGAAGAGATCAATGGGATCTGAATCACTTAGCTCGCTTTATTCGATTATTTCTCACAGTAAAAGGCGATTCTTTTTATGAGCACTTAAAACAAGAAGATGCACCTGTTGTGATGCGAATGATGCTCTTAGGAGAAGATCCATTAAATTTTGAGCTTATCGTGCAAGTGGTATCCCGATTGTCTAAAGATGAATTAGAGACTCTCTTTACTGATCCAACCATTCCTACAGGTCGGCAGAGGGAATTGCTTGAATTACTATTGAAGGCTGACAAGTTACCAAAAACCACTCGGTACTTTTTATTGCAATGGATGGCGACTGAGGGAGTGGTTTACATCGACCAAATACCCGAAGGAAAGACGCCAGACGATGCTGCTGCATTGTATAAAGAAGCATTATCTTTACGTCTGCAGAGGCTGCAGAAGATGGCTGCCGACGTGTGTGAGCGATTACCAGAGTTTATTTTTTATTGTGCTTATGTGGAGGCTCAAGAGCCTAGTAATTCTTCTGAGAAGTCTGTTGTTTCACCTGCCCCTCGTTACTCTTCG
>JAHJDF010000064.1 GCA_018812595.1 Gammaproteobacteria bacterium | reverse complement strand
TGCTGTGCCGGGCGGGACTTCTATCGGTATCGTGTAATTGGCAGCGCCTGTGGAAGAAACACTCAATTTGCCAGGCAACGTCCCTACCGTTTCGTCGTTTTGTGACAGAGGCGTGGCAGGGGTCAAGACTCGAGGCAACGCAGAACTCTCGTGCTTCGAGCTGGAAAACACACTTCCCGCTTGCAGCACTGGGCTGCTTTGCGCAAACGCCACCCCTACAACTCGTTAGCAGTACGCTTATTTGTCGGTGGATTCGATTCATCTCACGTTCCTTGATTGAAATCCTGGCAGCAAAGCGCTTTGAAAAGGACCCTCTCTTTCGATCTGGGGGCTTCGCAACAGAAATATAGGGATATTCTCTCGGCTGTTGTTCTTATTGCGAATGAAAATACCAATAAGCAGGGAAAGGAAAAGGAGCCTTTTGCTCAAAACTCCTAGAGCCAACAGATTAAAACATCACTTCTACTTGTGAACGAGAGCGCTTGATAAATATGCGTTTTTAAAGAGACGCTTATGAAGATGCGGCACTACTGCCCGTCACTGGCTGGCGGAGGTGGAGGAGCTAAAACCTCTCTGGAGCCACTCCCAGACATCGTAGAAACAATACCAGCTTCTTCCATCATTTCTAACAAACGAGCAGCGCGGTTATAGCCAATCTTGAATCTGCGTTGAACATAGGAAATGGAGGCTCTACGAGATTCCGTCACAAGAAACACCGCTTGATCATAAAGCGGATCACTCTCCTCTCCTGAACTCATTTCACCATTTGATCCACCGCGTTCTTCAGCTTCTAAAACAGCATCTACATACTCCGGTTCACCGCGTTGACGCCAATCCGCAACGGCTCTGTGTACCTCTTCATCCGAAACAAAAGCTCCATGCACACGAATGGGATGCGCTGTTCCTGGAGGGAGATACAACATATCGCCATGACCTAATAATTGTTCAGCGCCTTGTTGATCCAAGATCGTTCGTGAATCAATCCGCGAAGACACCTGAAAAGAAATACGTGTTGGTATATTGGCTTTAATTAAACCCGTGATGACATCCACTGAAGGACGTTGTGTCGCAAGAATCATGTGAATCCCTGCGGCCCTCGCTTTCTGTGCAAGACGTGTGATCAATTCCTCTACCTTCTTCCCTACAAGCATCATCATGTCAGCTAATTCATCAACCACCACAACGATATAAGGCATTGGGTCGAGAGTACGTCTCTCTTCGCCATCAGGCGCTTTGCAGAACGGATCCAAAATCGGGTTGCCATCACGAATCGCCTGACGCACTTTCATGTTGTAACCGCTCAAATTACGCACGCCGAGGGATGCCATCAGGTGGTAACGACGATCCATTTCCGCCACACACCACCGAAAAGCATTCGCTGCTTCATTCATATTGGTCACTACAGGTGCCAATAAATGGGGGATCCCTTCGTATACTGATAACTCCAACATTTTTGGATCAATCAAAATCAGTCGCACTGCATCCGGTGTCACTCGAAATAACAAACTCAATAACATGACATTGATGCTGACAGACTTTCCGGAACCCGTTGTTCCAGCTACCAACAGATGAGGCATTTTGGAAAGATCCACAACGACCGGATATCCCGAAATGTCTTTTCCAAGCGAAAGACTGAGAGGAGATGCCGCCTCTTGATAATGCTTGGATTCAAAAATATCTCGTAAATACACTAATTCACGATGCTCATTCGGAATTTCCAAACCGATCACGGACTTACCAGGAATCACTTCTACGACACGTACACTGCTAACCGATAAAGCACGCGCTAAATCTTTAGCCAATGTCGAAATGCGACTCACTTTAATGCCAGGCGCTAATTCCAATTCAAAACGGGTAATCACAGGTCCAGGACGCGCAGCAACCACAGATACACCAATTCCAAAATCCAAGAGCCTCTTCTCCACCTCTTTAGAAAGAGCAGTCAACTGAGCTTCAGAAAAATGGAGTTGCTTGGACTGCTTCGGTTCATTCAGCAATGTAAAAGCCGGTAGACCTCCAACCGTTTCTTGTGCTTTTAAAAAAGGCTTTTTTTGGGGTTGTTGTTTTGTTTTTGCAGGCGCTGGTTCATCAAAACGAATTTCTTTATCTATCGCCTTTGGAATAACAATTCTTGTCTTTTTAGGCCGGTTTGGTGCGCTCACTGGTAAAGAAGCACGTCTTGCTTTTAGATATGCCAAACCGTTTCTAATCTGATTTTGAATCCAATTACCAAGCATCAAAGCAACGCCACCAACTACTTGCATCATCGATAACCAAGAAAAACCAATAAACAAAGTGACACCAATCAAAAACAGCGCAAGTAGCACCAAATCTGCACCCAGAGGATTCAGCACATGTGCAAAACTATAACCAATCAGTTCCCCTAACACTCCTCCCGCATTCAAAGGCAAGTGGGCATGCCATGTCACATTCAAAGTAATAAATCCACAACCGGCGCTTAAAGCCAACAGAAAACCAATGGATCGCAACAGCAATAGCCCTTTAGAGAAAACATCTTCCGCAGCACGTGTTCGAAAAAGCGAAATACTCAAAAACAAAAACATGAAAGGAAGGGCATAAGCAAACAAACCAAAGACATATAAAAAGATATCCGCCAACCACGCCCCAATCATGCCGCCGGCATTGGCAAAAAACACACGAGACCCTGTATCAGACCAACCGGGATCTCCTTGGTGATAAGTCATCAATGCCACTAAAAAAAACAAACCTGTAGCAAACAAAACAATCATAAGAGCTTCTTTGATATGCCTTTGAGTTTGTTGGAGATGCGCTTTGGATTCGGTTCTTTTTGAAGGTTTACGGCTCACAATCTTTCCTTATAAAAGCAAGTTCATTTGCGAACGAGATTACTATAAAAGCCCTCTCCTCTCTATTGATGCACCCCTAAAACCTGCCACAAGTTTTAATCGTTGCTCCGCAGCAACTGTATCGTCATATCCAGCTGCAGAAGAAATCCAGTCTTCGTCATTCCCGCGCAGGCGGGAATCCATCTTTGATCGACTCCGCTTCTAGATCCATGAAGTCGTCATTCCCGCGCAGGCGGGAATCCAGGCCGCTATGAATAAACAAGAAAGCAAGAGCAGCAGTCATTCCCGCGCAGGCGGGAATCCAGGAAAATAAATCTGGATCCCTGTTTTCACGGGGATGACGAAATAGATTGGATCCACACCGAAGCTGGGATGACAAAGACGCGACACATAAAAAAAGGGGGCTTAATGCCCCCTTTTTTAATAGCTAAAACTATTTAGCCATTTCTTTGAGTCTCTTTAATGCTCTTACTTTGATAATGTTGTGAGCAGGCTTTGCCTTGAAGACCATTGTCTCTCCTGTGAAAGGATTAACACCTTTGCGTTCTTTCTTAGCTGGTTTACGGATTTTTTCTATTTTCAATAACCCTTCTAATTTCAAAACGCCTACTGCGCCTGATTTGAGATGGCTATGCACCACTTCACCCAACATATCGAAGACTTCAGCAACCTGTTTCTTCGTAATGCCAACATGCGCGCCTATGGCACGATACAACTCACTTTTGGAATACATTTTTTTAGCAAGAGCGAGTTTCGGTAAGGCTTTTTTAGCCACTGTTTCGGTCGTCTTTTTCGTAGCAACCTTCCTTACTGATTTCTTAGCAACTTTCTTCACTGCCTTTTTTGCCACTTTTTTTACTGGCTTTTTAACAGCTTTCTTCGTTACTTTTTTTGTAGCCGCAACTGTTTTTGTTTTAGTTTTTAAAGACTTTTTGGCTGGTGTCGCCTTTTTAGCCTTTACAACTTTCTTTACAGACTTTTTCTTAGTAGCCATTCTAAATCCCTCTTATAACTAACTATAAAACTCTCGTTGAATCTATACATAATGAATAGATTAAACTTTGCCAAGATAACACAAAGAGTAAAGAAAGTAAGTTTTTCGTTGTCAAAACACTATAAAAATAGGGTTTTTTGCGTTTTTTATCTATTTTTTAATAAAAATCAGGGGCATATAAAGGAAATTTAAACGAATTTAAAAGGCTGTATTTATTAGGCTTTTAAAGCATTTTCGACCACTTGCGCAATTTCGTCTGCAAGCTGTTTTACAAAAAGGATATCACGGCCTTCCACCATGACTCGAATGACAGGTTCTGTTCCAGAAGGACGCAATAAGACACGGCCTTGTTGTTTCAAACTGGCTTCTGCGTATTTCAAAACGGCTTGTATTTCTGAACTTTGAGCTAAATCAACCTTCCTGCCACAAACAACATTCACGAGCACTTGAGGAAACTTTTGCATGCCCGATTTCAATGCATGCAAGGACTGCTGTTTTTCAATCATCGCGATTAATACTTGCAGCGCTGTAATAATTCCGTCGCCCGTTGTCATCAAATCTAACGCAATAATATGGCCCGAACTTTCTCCTCCTAAGGACCAGTTTTCAGAAAGCATCTTCTCTAAAACGTATCGATCGCCTACTTTGCTACGTATAAATGGAATCGATAAATCATTGAAAGCCAGCTCCAAACCGACATTGCTCATTAATGTCCCAACAACACCGCCTTGCAAAGCTCCTTTTTGCTGTCTATACCGAGCAAAAACAAACAACAGTTCGTCACCGTCCACAGCCTCGCCTTTATGGTCCACCATGATGATGCGGTCCCCATCGCCGTCGAGAGCAATACCCACATCCGCTTGCTCGGCAATGACTGTTTCTTGCAGCACTCTAGTATCTGTAGCACCACAACCCGCATTGATATTAAAGCCATCGGGACTAACACCGATTTCAATCACTTCAGCACCTAGCTCTTTAAAAATCGCAGGGGCTATTTCATAGGCCGCGCCGTGTGCACAATCCAAAACGATCTTTACACCCTGTAAAGATAGATGATTTGGAACACTGCTTTTACAAAACTCAATGTAACTTCTCTGCGCCTGATCAAGAACTTGCACTCTTCCAATTTGTTTTGAAGAAGCTGTCTCAATCGATTGATCAATGAATTGCTCAATTTTCCATTCCATGTCATCAGGCAATTTCATGCCATCTGGAGAGAAAAATTTAATACCGTTATCGTGGTACCGATTATGAGAAGCACTGATCACTACGCCGGCTGTAGCATGCATTGCTCGCGTTAAATAAGCGACGCCAGGTGTTGGAATAGCTCCTAACAAATAACTATTCATACCGGCAGCAGCAAAGCCAGCAACCAAAGAAGATTCGAACATGTCGCTCGAAATACGCGTGTCTTTTCCAATCAATACAGTGTGTTTTTCCGCATTCCCTGAAAAAACTTTTCCTGCTGCCCAACCTAACTTCAGAACAAAGTCAGGGGTAATAGGAGAAACACCAACCTTTCCGCGAATACCGTCTGTTCCAAAATACCTTCTCGTTTTATTCATATGCTTTTCACTATTTTTATAGGACATACAAAAAACCAAGGATGCGAGGAAGTGTTTTTCGAAAATAAAGCGCAGGAGGCCAAAGACCGACGAGCCATTTCAACAAACACTTCCTCGCATCCTTGTGCGCAATGTTCAAATTTATTCTTTTCGATTTTTAAGCACCAACCCGGACTACTTCTCTTCTTCTAATAAGTCTTTCTGTTTCTTTCTTGGGGTTGATGTTTTTCTTTTGGAAACAGCAGGTTCGGAAGCATTTTCTGCCGTTTGAGAAATTTTTTCCCATTCAGCAGGAGGCTGCGCCGGCTTTCCATCCATCAAATCATCGATCTGCCGCACATCGATCGTTTCATATTTCAACAATGCTCCAGACATGTGATCTAAAACGCTTCTTTTTTCAGCCAAAATTTGCTGCGCATGCTTATAACAACGATCCACAATATCTCTGATCTCCTCATCAATCTGCTGCGCCGTATGATCTGAAACCTCTTTTCTTTGTGTTACAAAAGACTGCCCTAAAAACACTTCACCTTCGTCCTCTGCATAAGTGAGAGGGCCTAATTTTTCGGACAATCCCCAACGCGTCACCATGTTGCGAGCTAATTCCGTTGCTCGCTTAATGTCGTTGGACGCACCCGTTGTCATTTGATCTTTTCCAAACACCAACTCTTCTGCCACACGACCTCCAAATAAAGTTGTAATTTGACTGATGAGTCGTCGTTTAGACATGTTGTATCGATCCACTTCCGGCAAGAACATCGTGACACCCAATGCTCTTCCACGAGGAATAATGGTCGCTTTATAGACAGGATCGTGTTCAGGAACTGTACGCCCCACAATGGTGTGACCCGCTTCGTGCACAGCAGTCAATTGCTTCTCTTCTTCACTCATCACCATCGAACGTCGTTCCGCACCCATTAACACCTTATCTTTAGCGCTCTCTAATGCATGCATGTTGACATGATGTTGATTTGATCGAGCCGCAATCAAAGCAGCTTCATTCACAAGATTCGCTAAATCCGCACCTGAAAAACCAGGCGTTCCTCTAGCAATCGCAGAAGAATTCACGTCTTTTGCTAAAGGCACTTTTTTCAAATGCACCTGCAAAATTTGCTCGCGCCCGCGAATATCTGGCAAAGGCACCACCACTTGCCGATCAAATCGACCGGGTCGTAATAACGCTGGATCCAATACATCCGGACGGTTTGTAGCTGACAAGACAATGACTCCTTCATTGCCTTCAAAACCATCCATCTCTACCAACAACTGGTTTAATGTTTGTTCCCGTTCATCGTGACCGCCGCCTAAACCAGCCCCACGATGCCTGCCAACAGCGTCCAATTCATCAATAAAAATAATGCACGGCGCTTGTTTTTTCGCTTGTTCAAACATATCGCGCACACGAGACGCGCCGACACCCACAAACATCTCCACAAAATCAGAACCAGAAATACTAAAAAATGGAACTTTTGCTTCACCGGCAACCGCTTTCGCTAATAACGTTTTACCGGTTCCTGGTGCGCCAACCAGCAACACCCCTCTTGGAATTCTGCCGCCTAATTTTTGGAACTTCGCTGGAGCACGTAAAAAATCAACCAACTCTGAAACTTCCGCTTTTGCTTCGTCACAACCAGCCACATCTGCAAAGGTGACTTTTACTTTGCCTTCATTCAGCAAGCGCGCACGACTTCTTCCAAAAGAAAAAGCTCCCCCGCGCCCTGCCCCCATTTGCTGTCTCAACATAAAAATCCAAATCCCTATGAATAAAAACATGGGGAACCAAGAAACAAGCATCTGGAATAAAAAGCCCGGTTTTTCAGGCGGTTTGCCTGTGATATCGACACGAGCTTTAAAAAGTTCACTTAAGAGATTTTGATCGGCTAAAGGCAAGTAAGTACTAAAGGATTTATGGCTATGAGTGAGGCCTTTGATGTTCTGATCTGTAATGGTGACAGACGCAATGTTGCCTTCTTTAATTTCCCTCACGAACTGTGAATAACTGAGTTCACTTTTCGCTGGCTGACGCGGACCGAAGTTGTTAAAGACGGTAATTAGAATTAATGCAACTACCGTCCATAACAATAAATTCTTTATAAAATCAATTTTCAAAACAGACCTCTCAAAAAATAAATAACAACCCCTGAAAAATAAGCGCGCGATTATACTCATTTTCAACAACACGGCACCACAAGGAGAAATAAGCAAAGGGACGATAAAACAACACCTGCTTTAACACGTACGACATCGAAGCTACTAAAATAGGAATCCTCTACGAATGTAGATCACTGGCCAATACATAGAGTTCACGAGAACGATTTCGGGAGGCTTCTGGTTTTCGCATCACAATACGATCGAAATGTGATCGTAATAACTTAATAAACGCTTCAAATTCAGCCCCTTGGAAGACTTTTACCAAAAAACAGCCGTGCGGCTTTAATACGATTTTAACGAACTCGAAAGCCAGCTCTGCTAGATACATCGAGCGCGATTGATCCACATCGGACACTCCGCTCATGTTCGGAGCAATATCGGACAAAACAAGATCTACCTTCTGATCACCAATTCGTTCTTTCAACTGCTCTATTACTTCAGCATCACGGAAATCACCTAAAATAAAATCAACTCCGTCAATCGGATCGATGGGTAAAAGATCCATCGCAATAATTTTGCCGTTGCCTTTTAAGAGCTTCGCAACAACCTGAGACCAGCCGCCGGGTGCTGCCCCTAGATCTACAACGATCATCCCCGGTTTAATCAGATGATCTCTCTTTTGAATTTCAAGCAACTTATAAGCAGCTCGCCCACGATATCCTTCCTGATGCGCTCGTTGCACATAGACATCATCGAAATGTTCTTTCAGCCATTTTTGGCTGGTTTTGGAACGAGCCATGTTGTAAATCTCCTTAAATATTTTTCGTCATCCCCGCGAAAGCTGGGGATGACGACAAAATCTAACAATCTTGTATGATCTCGCGAAATTTTTTCATGGAGTCAAAAATGAATACTTTAACCACACAACAAAAATGCGCATTACGCAGTCAAGCACACCACCTAAAACCGATCGTTATTCTCGGAAATAACGGCTTCACCCCTGCAGTAAAAGCAGAAATGGAACGCGCATTAAACGACCACGAACTCATCAAAATAAAAGTAAACGCTGAAAACAAAGAAGAACGTCACGACCTCATTCAACAAATCTGCAAAACCTGCAATGCATCCCTCATCCAAACCATCGGCCACACCGCAGCGATCTACCGAAAAAAAGAGGAAGATTAATTGATTACGTGTGGCAATAATTTGTCGCCAAGAAATTTGCGAATATGCCTCGCGCGCACATTAAAATATCAACATCGCTTTCTTTTTTCGCCCTATCTCGCGCTGTTGAACCAAACAAAGCCAAAGTTGTAATCCAAAAACGAGTTTGCAGATCTCTCTTACTTCGCACCAACAAATCCAACACGTCTTGACGTTTTATAAATAACCGCCTCAATACTTTACCAAAGCAATTTCGTAAGAGATCTTTCCGCCAGGAGCTATGACTTCCACTTCTTCACCTTCTTCTTTGCCAATCAATGCACGGGCAATCGGGGAGTTAATTGAAATCTTGTTTTGAGAAATATCGGATTCGTCATCGCCGACGATTTTGTAAGTGATGCTGTCATTCGTTTCTAAATTCACTAGGTCAACCGTCGTGCCAAAAATCACTTTGCCAGTATTAGGCAGTTTGGATATATCAATCACCTGCGCTGCAGCTAATTTAGATTCAATGTCTGCAATCCGCCCTTCGACAAAGCTTTGTTGTTCGCGAGCCGCATGGTATTCGGCATTCTCTTTCAGATCGCCTAATTCTCTGGCCTCTGAAATCGCTTGAGTGATACGAGGACGTTCTTCATGTTTCAGCCGATGTAATTCCTCTTGTAATTGCTTTTCCCCTTCAACGGTCATAGGCACACGTTCCATAGCCCTTCCTCCTATATCAAATCTTCAAAGAATTTTTTCACTTTCTCGAACCACGACACTGACTGTGGGCTGTGATTGACCTTATCCTCTTTCAATGATTTGGCAAACGCTTCCAACGTCCCTTTTTGTTCACGATTCAAGTTCACCGGCGTTTCAATAATCACTCGACACAAAATATCGCCCACATTGCCGCCTCGAACGGAGCGCACCCCTTTGCCTCGCAAACGGAACAATTTGTTGGTTTGCGTCTCCGGAGGAATCTTGAGTTGCACTTTGCCTTCTAGTGTTGGCACTTGTAATTCATCGCCGATGGCCGCAGAAACAAAATTAATCGGCATTTCACAATACAAATCATTTCCATGCCTCTCAAAAATAGGATGCGGCTTGACTCTGATCTCGACATATAAATCGCCCGTAGGTCCGCCATGCATACCGGCTTCGCCTTCCCCTGACAAACGAATTCGATCGCCGTTATCAATCCCTGCTGGAACTTTGACAGATAACGTTTTGACTTTCTGTTGACGACCTTGCCCACGACAATCCGGACAAGGTTCTTTTATCACTTTCCCTGCGCCTCGACACAAAGGACACGTTTGTTGAATGGAGAAAAATCCTTGTTGAATGCGCACTTGGCCCGTCCCACCGCACTCGCTACAAGAAATTGGTTTCGTTCCTTTTTTGGCGCCTGAACCTTTACAGGAATCGCAAACAATCCAGGTTGGAACTTTGATCTTTTTGGAACAGCCCTTTACCGCTTCTTCTAAGGTAATTTCCAAGCCCACTCGTAAATCAGCACCTGGATGGCCGTGAGCACGTTGTGATTTTCTTCCGCCCCCACCACCAAACATGCCATCAAAAATATTGCCGAAATCGCCAAACAGATCTTCGAAGCTAAATCCTGCACCACCGGCTCCGGCACCACCGAATCCTTGTTGTTCAACGCCTGCATGACCGAATTGATCGTAAGCTGCGCGCTTATTGGCGTCAGACAAAACGTCATACGCTTCTTTGCATTCTTTGAACTTTTCTTCCGCAGATTTGTCGTCTGGATTGCGGTCTGGGTGGTATTTCATCGCCAGCCGTCGAAAGGCTTTTTTTATTTCCGCTTCATCAGCCCCTTTTTGGAGGCCTAATACTTCGTAGTAATCTCGTTTCGTCATAATGTTTCCAATTTACGTTATGTCACTCCCGCGAAAACGCAGGATCGTCATTCCCGCGCAGGCGGGAATCCACTCCCTCGTCATTCCCGCGCAGGCGGGAATCCAGAAAAAAATCTATCAAATCTGGATCCCCGCCTTCGCGGGGATGACGTTTCCACACCGAAGCGGGGATGACGTTTTCGCGTCACCCAAAAATGCAAAAAGAGACGCGATGAATCGCGTCTCTACGTTGCGGGCATTCTTCACAGATACCCTTATTTTTTATCGTCGTCTTTGACTTCCTCGAACTCCGCATCAACAGCTTCTTCTTTTGGCTTTTCTTGCTCGCCTGCCGCACCTTCAGCAGCACCCGGTTGAGCATATAGCTTCTCAGCCATCTTTGAAGTTGCTTCTGTAAGTGCCTGAGTTTTCTGTTCGATTAAGTCTTTGTCATCCGACTTCAAAGCTTCTTTCAAATCAGCGACTACTTTCTCGATGGTTTCCTTTTCGTCAGCACTGACTTTATCCCCAGCTTCCTTCAATGATTTTTCAGTCGCGTGAACCAACGCATCTGCCTGATTTCGAGCCATCACTAAATCATGGAACTTCTTATCTTCAGCCGCATTCGCTTCAGCATCTTGAACCATCTTCTGCACTTCTTCATCAGACAACCCGCTCGATGCTTGAATCACAATTGACTGCGCTTTTCCCGTTGCCTTGTCTTTCGCGGACACATTCAAGATACCGTTTGCATCAATGTCGAAAGACACTTCGACTTGCGGCATGCCCCTAGGTGCTGGAGGAATACCTGCCAAATCAAATCGACCCAACGACTTATTAGCAGAGGCTCTTTCTCGCTCGCCTTGCAACACATGCACTGTCACTGTGGTTTGGTTGTCCTCCGCTGTGGAAAAAACTTGGCTCGCTTTAGTAGGAATGGTGGTGTTTTTGTCAATAAGCTTGGTCATTACCCCGCCGTAGGTCTCAATGCCTAAGGACAAAGGCGTGACATCTAACAACAAGACATCTTTCACTTCACCGGACAACACAGCCCCTTGAATGGCAGCGCCAATCGCAACGGCTTCATCCGGATTTACGTCTCGACGAGGCTCGCGATTAAAGAGTTCTTTAACAAATTCTTGCACTTTTGGCATACGCGTTTGTCCGCCAACCAACAGTACTTCGTTGATATCGGACACATTCAATCCAGCATCTTTAATCGCCGTCTTACAAGGTTCTAAGGTTCTTTGGATCAAATCTTCCACCAAAGCCTCTAATTTGGCTCGAGTGAGTTTGACATTTAAGTGCTTAGGACCGCTCGCATCTGCCGTGATGTAAGGCAAGTTAATGTCTGTTTGCTGAGAGGAAGAAAGTTCAATTTTTGCTTTCTCAGCAGCTTCTTTCAAACGCTGTAACGCCAAAGGATCTTTGCGTAAATCAATGCCACTTTCTTTCTTAAATTCGTCGACTAAATAATCGATGACACGTTGGTCAAAATCTTCACCACCTAAGAAGGTGTCACCATTTGTGGCCAACACTTCAAATTGATGTTCCCCGTCGACGTCAGCAATTTCGATGATAGAAATATCAAACGTACCGCCACCCAAGTCATAAACAGCAATTTTGACATCGCCGTGTTTCTTGTCTAAGCCGTAGGCCAATGCCGCAGCGGTAGGCTCGTTAATAATGCGTTTCACCTCTAAACCTGCAATACGCCCTGCGTCCTTCGTTGCTTGGCGTTGCGTATCATTGAAATAAGCAGGAACTGTAATTACCGCTTCTTTCACTTCATGCCCCAAATAGTCTTCCGCAGATTTTTTCATCTTGCGCAGTATTTCAGCTGAAATTTGAGGAGGCGCTAATTTTTGATCTCTGACGGACACCCAAGCATCGCCGTTATCTGCTTTGATGATGTCGTAAGAAACGTTGTCTTTTCCATGTTTGACCACATCGTCATCGTAACGACGACCGATAAACCGTTTAATCACTGAAACTGTATTCTTGGCATTTGTTACTGCCTGACGTTTTGCTGCTTCACCGACCAAAATTTCACCATTTTCGGTGTAAGCCACAATAGAAGGAGTCGTGCGACGACCTTCTGCATTTTCGATCACTTTAGGTTGATCGCCTTCCATCACTGCGACACAGGAATTGGTCGTTCCCAAGTCAATACCAATAATTTTGCTTGTCTTTGCCATGTGAAATCTCCGTACTTTGGTTATGAATAAAACGAATGGAACCTATATGGAGGATAAGGAGAAATTTTCAAGGAAATCATGAAAAGAATTTTCAACCATTTACCCGTCATGCTGTAGAGACGCGATTTATCGCACCTCAATCAAAAAACGTCCCTACCCCTTTACCACCACAACTCGTGCAGCACGAATCAAGCGGCCATTGAGTGTGTAGCCTTTTTGAAAGACTTGCAGAACAGTGTTTGGCGACAACTTTGCACTTTCTTGCATTGCCATAGCTTCATGAAATTGTGGATCAAATGCTTTGCCTTCGGGATTGATCTGAACCACACCAAATTTGGTCAATACATCTAAGAACATCTGCATGGTCAATTTCACGCCTTTCATAAGCGCCATCGCCCATTCATTTTGTTCAGCAGGCACCGCCAGCAATGCGTTCTCAAGGTTATCCACGACAGGAATGAGCTCCTTAACAAACCGCTCTAGTGAAAATTGTCGAGCTTTTTCGACATCCACGGAGGCACGATGACGCACGTTTTCCATTTCCGCATACGCTCGCAATAATTTTTCATGACTCTCTTCTAACGTTTTCTTCAACGTTTCTACTTCACTTTTGACGTCACAGATAGAACATTGATCTGGATTTGCCACACACGCTTCTTGCTCCAAATCTTCAATGTCTTGAATCTCTTGCTCCAATTTCTTGTCTAAATCAGGATCGCCTTGCTTCAATTTAGAATGCGGATCTTTCACCGGGTCATTGTGATCAAACAAGCTGCTATGAATTTTTTGATCACTCGATTGCCTATTCTTCATAAGTAAAACTCCTCTTTTTCAAACTGATGTGTAAGGGCGAATTGTTGTATTTCAAGAAAATGGAAACGCGACATGAAATTTCCGCATTAGTTATTCAACGCATCATTTAAAAGACGGGCCGTTAAATTGACCACTGGAATGACTTGGTTATAAGGCATACGTGTTGGACCGATCACTCCTAACATTCCCAGAATCTCACCGTCCATTTCATAAGGAGAGACGACCACACTCAACTGATCGAACATGTCGTTCCCCGCCTCTTTCCCAATAAAAATCTGCATGCGATCTGCCTGTAGGCAACGATCAAACAAAGACAAAATATTTTGCTTTTGAGTAAATACCTCAAAGAGCGTTTTTAATCGTTCCAAATCAGCGGTGTTGGCCCAATGAAGCAGATGCGATTGTCCTGCCACAAAACATTGTTCCTGCTCGGTCTCTTGCTCGAAGATCTGACTCGCCATATCCAACGTGTTTTTTATTAAGTCATTCATCTCGCGATAATCTTCATTCAGCGACTGAAAAATACGTTCACGAATCGTCAACAAATCCTTCCCCGTAAAATGCTGATTCACATAGTTGGCAACTTGCTGCAATTCACTCGTTGAATACGGTTTATCCATTTGAAGGATGCGGTTTTGAACTTCCTTTTCTCCAAACACCAAAATCGCTAAGACGCGTTTGTCTGATAACGGCAAAAATTCAATGTGCCGCAAATGCACTTTATTGCGTTTCGGTAGTGTCACAATGCCCGCAAAACGGGTCATATCGGACAACAATGAAGAAGCTTCTTCAAGCAATCCACTGGTCGGTTGATTGGGGTTTAAAGACATCGCCAACCGCTCGTCATCCAAATATTGCGAAACACCAGCGGTTAACAATTCATCTACAACAAGACGATAGGCTTGCTCTGTGGGAATACGCCCCGCGGAAGTATGAGGAGATGTGATATATCCCCATTTTTCGAGATCAGACATGACATGACGAATCGTTGCCGAGCTCAAAGACAAATCGAGATCGTCTGCTAACAATTTAGACGCAACCGGTTGCCCCTCGCGGATATAGCGATCCACTAAAAGCTTTAAAATTTGCAAGGAACGTTCATTAAGTTGATTCATGGCGTTAACAATTGATTTTTAATAAGTGAAAAATTCTAGCACCTCAAATCAGGCTTCCCAAATAAGCGCCTTTACACCACCCCCCGCGCCTTTGTCCGTCATCCCCGCGTAAGCTAAGGATCCATCCTCATTTGCATATGGAATGTCCTAGAAGCCACCGTCATCTCATGGAAAAAGAGTCATCCCCGCGTAAGCGGGGATCCAGGCACACCTCAAGGAAGCAGCTTTGGCCGAAGAAGGTCATCCCCGCGTAAGCGGGGATCCAGGACATGGACAGAACATTTCGAAGCGTGATGGGGTCATCCCCGCGTAAGCTAAGGATCCAGGAAATAGATATATCAATTCTGGATCCTTAGCT
>JAHJDF010000116.1 GCA_018812595.1 Gammaproteobacteria bacterium | reverse complement strand
GATAATACAAGTATCTCCATCCCCTTAAAAATGAATAATCTCCATATCCCCTTTATCTCCTTATCCCCCTTCTTACACTTCTGATGCATAGCCTGAACGGTTACATTAATTCTTACTAAAAAACCATCGCATCATTTGTGAGTGTTTTAATGCGCTTAGCCTCTCAAATTCTCTCCAATATATTATTGCAGCTACAGCAGTGACTTTATCAGGCATCACCTTTGGTTCCCCTATCAACCTGCATGGAAAACCCTGAATACGCAGCAATCTGTAAATTTTGGCTTCCACTACTAAGTAGAGGTACCTTATATCGTGTCTGATGCACCAGTGATAAACGCCTTTATAGAGAAGCATGGAGATGTTGTGCAAGCCAAAATTTCCCGTAATCATCCTATCTCTTGCCTCTGGTGCTACACAGAGCCTTGATACTTCTACTGTATCTCTTGCTTTTCTAATTTTATGTCTCGAGTAAACAAGAGAGAAAAATTCTCTTTCTATCATAAAATGCCCATTAGACAAGATAAGCCGTAAAAATGCTACCAATTTTTTTTGTTTATTGAAGACCCCAAAAAAGATTGCATCCTTATCATAATCATCCATTTCTAACCCCTCCTCTTTTTGAGGTACCCATCTTAATTCTTCACAAAATATCCTGTGTCTTAACCGATATACCTGAATCTTTTCCTCCTCATTTACAATATTTTTGACAACAAAATCTCCTCCATAGAATAAATGTGGAAGATCCACTCCAGCAAGTCGGCACAAAGGAGAATGAAAATCGAGGGTATTTTCAGGTCTATTTTCAGGTGAAAGATCAGGAAACTCCCAGATATTTTCTTTGCCTTTTTTCTTAAGTAAAAACATTACGCACCTCCTTTGTAAGCATTCAGCCATCAGCTGTCAGTAGTCAGCAAAGACCATAAAATCAAAGGAGGCTTTCCTAACTTTACATCTTGGATGCTTTTTGTATCATAATGCCTTATAAAAGCTGAATGCTGACCGCTGATAGCTGAACGCTTACCTTATTTAGGAATACAAGAAAAAGTCACAAAGGTCAACTGTCATTTCTGACAGGTAGAAAATGATGACTTATATGTACTATAATTAGCGTTTGAAACGTTTGGAGCATCCGATTATAGTTATGAGTTTGTTTAGGATTTTTTACTACAAGGATTCAAGAGGTCTGATTGCCGAAGGTCTTTTGGTCCTATCCTAAAAAGAAAGGAGGTGAGAAAAGATGCAGAAGATTGCAAGAATATTAGTCGTGGTCTTAAGCGTTGGGATGGGAGGTTTGGCATATGGGGCGGTAGAGGGGACATCTACTGTACAGACTGTAGAGGCGAGCATTACGCCTCAACTCGAAATTAGTGTTAACCCGACTTCACTCCTCACTTGGTCAACCAACCTGACTATTGGTGGTGCAAATAGTATGGTAGGATCGATTACCATTAAAAGTAACGGCCTGTATGACATCAGGATCAGGTGCTCTGACTCCACTGTCTTGAAAATGAAGGAGTACTGTAAGGGTACTCCTACCTGTACTCTGCAATGCACAGGCAGTTATGCTGCAGGGTATGTTACTGCTGCTGGTGTTCATAACCTTCAGTACTCTATGACAGGTTTGGGTGATGGATCAGATCTGACTATTGCTAACACCTATGTTGATGTATACAGTAGTGAACCTGTAACTGCTAATGCCGGCGATCTGAAAAATGTCACCTTTAAGCAGCCTATCGGCTACGTAGATGCTGAATTGAACTCTGCACCGGCTAACAACGGTGTAGGCCACACCTACAGGATGGGTATCTACTGGTTTGCTACCCAGGCCCTGTAAGTAAGGGAATAAGGAGAAGATGCGGGGGTGTATATCCTGCGGCAATCAGGATTACACCCGAAGTAACACCTTACCCAACTGAAGTTTTAAGACAGATCATTTCAAATTTAGCATTTAGCATTTCAAATTTAGCATTTTAATAAAATTCAATTTGCAATTACAAATGCTAAATTTGCAATTTGCAATGAATTTTCTGTGTCTTATGTGGTTTATATTTTTTCTTACACTTTGCTCTCGGTAAATAGTTACGAAAGAAGAGCAGATAAAAGGAGATTCCGAATGAAGAAGAGACTGAAGTATGTCATAGTGGGGGGAATCTTGTTTTTGGCCTCCTTTTGGGGAGGAAAGGGAAGAGTGGAAGCAGGTAGTATTGCTATCAGCCCTGCTCGGGTAGAAAAGACTATCACCCAGGATGACCATTCCTTCTCTATCACTGTCAGTAACCCAAGCACTCAAGCCGAAGACCTTATTGCATATACACTCGGGATGACCCAGTCGCCAACTGGTGGGGCTATCTTTGAGGAACCAGGTGAAGAAGGACCCTGGTCAGTAAGTAAGTTGATCAGGCTTGAACCTACAGAATTTCGCTTAGCACCTGGAGAGTCGCAAGAGATAAAGGCTGAGGTAGAGATACAAAAAGACCGCAGTGGTGGCGCCTATGGAGTGGTAATTGTTAGCTCCAGACCCCAGAAAGCAAGTCCTGGGTCAGGTGATCTTCCTGGAATTGAGATGGGTTATCAGGTGGGGGCACTTGTCCTCTTGACATTTCCTGGAGAAACCCCTCAAGGAATAATCCGAAGTGGCAAGATAAAGGAGATCTACATAATTCAGCATAGACCAGGAGAGGAGGTCGGGATCTTGACCTGCTTCCATAATACCGGTAACATCCATCTCCGTCCAGGAGGAGATGTTGTGATCAAAGATAGCAGGGGAAGGAAAATAGCCGAGGTTCCCATTGAGCCAGGGACGACCTTGCCTGATTGTTCTCGCTCCTTGCAGGCTGTCTGGAAGCCAAAGGACCTACCTTGCGGCGAGTATACAGCGGAAAGCAGGGTTGAATTCAGTGGGGGCCAGCTAATAGTAAAAGAGACTCACTTTACAGTCATCTCTCCTTCGGTTATTGCTCAATCTAAGGGAGAGATAGTAGATTTTTCTGAACCAAAGGCAACACAGAAGAAGCCCATCCAATTTAGACTACTCTTTTGCAATAAAGGGAACATAGATATCCATCCTCAAGGCAAGATAAAGATCAGAGAGGACTGTGGAGAGCATCATTGCCCTCACCACCATAGATTGGTTGCAGAGATACCCTTAGGGACCCAGGCCATCCCTACAGGAAGCAGTCAACATCTTACATCCCTTTATCAAGAAGGCTTAGCTGCTGGCCAGTACATAGCAGAGGCTATGGTGGATTATGCAGAGGGGAAAAAGACCTCTGCTCTGGTCAGGTTTTTGGTCAGAGAGAAGGAGATCGTCCTGCAAGGGGATATCACAGAATTCACTGTTGGTAAAACCAGACAGAGAGAGAAAATCCCTATTCTATTATTATTTAGAAATACTGGCAATATCACCTCTTATGTGGAAGGAATGATTGAATTAAAAAATAGCCAGGGCAAGACTGTTGGTCAGATGCCCATTGAAAGAAGAATTGTCCCACATGGTGAGACCCAAAGGTTAGAGACTCGCTGGCAGGGAGAATTGCCAGTAGGATTATACAAAGCTACAGTTACATTGATCTTAGGGGGCGAGAAAACGATTTGTAGTGAGACTTCCTTCTTAGTTATGGAGTGAGTTCTAACTCAACTCTGGCAAATCTGTGAGCCTTCTTGTATCCGTTCCATAAAGTCAATCCCTTTTTATACCAAGTCGCCTTCAAACGCTAACTGCGTTGGCTTCGTCACGGACTCCTTCAACATACTGTTTAGTATGCTTCCGTCGCCTCCTCCTAGCCGACCTGTTTAATTTTGAATGCAAATTGGTATTATACCTACAAAAGGCTTTGACAAGAGAGAAAAAATGTAGTATATTTAAGATAGAGAAGTAAAATATAAAATCTACTTGTGACAAAAGCAAACCCATCGTAAGGTGGGGACGCAAAGCCACAGGGTCCTGAGAAGTATCAGGATAGCCTGGTTGCCGAAGAGATAGTGGGGTAAAGCCTGCTCTTTATGCGGAACTGGCGGCAGCCAGGCATAAAGAACAGGCTTTTTATTTTAAGCATATTTATATGAGGAGGCGATAGCAATCTACGAGGGGAAAAAGAAAAATATATAAATTTACTTGTGACAAAAGCAAACCCATCGTAAGGTGGGGACGCAAAGCCATAGGGTCCTGAAAGGTATCAGGATAGCCTGGTTGCCGAAGAGCTATTAAAATAAAGCCTGCTCTTTATGTGGAACTGGCGGCAGCCGGGCATAAAGAACAGGCTTTTTATTTGAGGAGGTGATAACAATGTGGAAAGCAAATCTCCTAAGAATCTCTGAGACCATTATTATAGCTACAATTCTGCTCTTCGTAGAATGCAATATGTGGCCTAGAGAGAAGGTCTGGGGATACACCCTTACTGTCACTTCTTATGGTGGTAAAGTAGATTTTGGGAAGCTGGCCCCCAGTAATCCTCCAGCTATAATCCCCTATGCAGCAGAGGTGGTCATCGTAAGTCCAAGTTCAATCTGGGATCTAAGGGTACAGGCAGCTAATAATTTAATCAATACTGCTGATGCAGCTAAGACTATTCCTATAGGTCAACTGAAGTGGTCCCCATCTAATACAACTCCAACCTGGACTCCATTCTCGACCACACTCCAGACCATATTATCCGCTCAACCTGCTACTCCAGCCTCAGGTAGGGCAGTGGCTTATGATTATCGATTAGATATCAATTGGCAAGACTACTCAGGCTCTTACTGTGGCACACTTACCTATACTGTCACAGCCGGTCTTATAGGACCCTCCTTTGCTTTGCCAAATCCATTCTCCCCGGATGGCGATGGAATAAAGGATACGACTGAAATTAGCTATTATTTAGATGTTGCGGGAACGATCACTGCCACTATCCTTGAGGGAACAACAACCATAAGGACATTGTTGTCTAACGCAACCCAAACAGCTGGTCTCCATTCGGTTGTCTGGGATGGCAAGAACAGCTCATCTATCGTAGTAAATGATGGCCAGTATAAATATCTGATTCAGGATGATGGCTCTACAGTGGCTTCAGGCATAATCACTGTAGATACTACTCTCTCCAGTGGTACGGCTATAGTCCAGGGTAGAATAATGGATGATGCCAACAGTCAACCTTTATCTGCTGCTACTGTAAAATTTTATGAGACAGGAG
>JAHJDF010000063.1 GCA_018812595.1 Gammaproteobacteria bacterium | reverse complement strand
TGAGGTCTTTCATTTCTCCCTTAACTTTTTCTATCTGTGAATCAAATCCATATATTTTTTTCTGATGTGTCACTAACAAACCATGCAAGACATTGCTAGGCAATCCTGACTGGTTTATTTTATTGTCTAGTAAACAGATTGTTTCTTGACGGTCTATTTCCAGTTCTGCGAGCTTTAACCTTTTCTTCCACAGAGGCTTGAGCTCATTGAGAGATAACATTGCTTTTTCTATCAAGCGCTCTATTACAAAAAGATTTTCGGTTGAGGAAGGCGGTAGATGAAAAATCTCTTTGACAGCGTTTTCAGTTAATGCGGATTTAGATGTAAAAACAATGATCAGTTCTTTTTGCCAATCTCTCAAAAATTTCTCTATATCCGTTATGTAATGGCCCGACTCATGCATTTCTCTAGGGTTTTCTTTCACATACTGGCTTAAAACAATTTCCATTAAGAATTTATTTGGAGTTCCTAAACTGGATCCAAAAAATGAGTGTTGAAGTTCTGTGCTTAATGAAGATGTGAGTGAGTCAAAAACTTTTTCACGCATCTTTCCTTCAGTGATTTCTAATAAAGGTTTAATTTCCTTTTTTTTGCTGTCATATGCCTTGATGAGTTCGTGTATCAGCATACCAGCAATTGTGTTACATACCTTTTGGCTAAGCTTTTCATCGCCGATCATTTTTTCAATGGATTCTTGGCTTAATGTATCGCTCTGTTGAAATGCTGCAAATTCATAGGGCATCTCTCTCTTAAAAAATTCAGTCCATTTCTCAGCTTTTACGTTCCTTAACACGGTATTGGTTTTTTGACGTATCTCATTAGGATTTGGAAGCGATTCTTCCTTTAATTTTCGATCTAATGGGATGCTTAATAATCTTTTGTCGATTTCGTTACGCTCCTCATCAGGGGTAATAAGCAACCGCTGAATTTCTTTCTCGCTTAATGCGTCTATCAGTAAGTAACCAAGCATGTTGGCGCGTTTTGTCTCGCACATTCGAATCGATCCTTGAATCAATTCTGTATGGCCGTGTTTTTGATCTAAGTCTTTAATAGCGTGTAAATCATTTCGCATAATTGCCCAGAAAATTTCTTCATAGACGGCGTATTTCATAAGATTCTCCTTTGTTTCTAAGTTTTATTCTTTATCAGGATTTTCTGTCCAAGAGATGACGTGACAATGAAATCATCCCATAACCACATGCATCTGTCTTATCAACAACCAGCAATTCCAGGGCCTACGCATGAAAACAAAAAGGGATGAATTTAAGCATCGTGAACCAGGCTGGGAGAGGGTGTTTATAGAAATGGCTCGTCGGCCTTCGGCCTCCTGCGCTTTATTTTCTATAAACACCCCCTCCAAGCCTGGTTCTTTGTGCAAAGTTATAACTGCAATCATCTTCATGCGTAGGTCCTGCCAGCAATTCTCGGCAAGGCTTAAGAGATTCGACCTTTTTACCGTAGCAACTGTATTTCTTCGGCAGTGCAATAAGTGTTTCTGATAAAGAATCGATCTATAGATAAGCCCCGAAGGGGCGAAAAGGAGATAGCCCAGGGCGCAAGCTCTGGGTAGGAGAAGCCTGTTAACCAAAGCCCTGAAGGGGCGTCAGATCCATGGGGGAGCTATCGAGCATCCAACTGTAACCCCCTCATTTTCGGGATTCTGGTCGTTGAAATTCCATTTTTCGGTCACTATAGTGGCCGCAAGTGGCGATAAGTGGGATTAAGTGGTAGCAATCATCCAATGTTTTGATTACACTTTTTCCTTGACTTGGAAGCTCGGGAAGTGGGAATCAATGGTTACGGCGATTATTTTCTTTACCTCCCACCCCTTTTTAAGGGGAAAGGAAATCATCGACAATTTCTTCGAATGTAAAGATTTGGATTCCCACTTCCCGAGCGTTTTTAAGAATAATAAATCATTGAAAAATATATTCTTTTCATTCCTCCATCCCTGATAAACGTTTAAAGGTGTGCTTATGTTTAGAGGAATTCAGGCACTGAACATCGATGAAAAAGGACGGATGGCGATACCGAATCGTTATCGTCAACAATTGTTAGAAGAAGCGCATGGGGAAATTATTGTCACGATCGATACAGAGCAACCCTGCCTTTTGATGTATCCCCTCCCGTTGTGGGAAGAAATTGAAGAGAAAATTGCAAAATTACCGAGTTTTCATCCGGTGACGCGTAGGGTTCAGCGCCTTTTGATGGGGCATGCGATGGAAATTGAAATGGATTCTCATGGACGGATCTTATTACCTGCCGAGTTACGAGATTATGCGGCAATTGAGAAAACCGTCATGTTGGTGGGGCAAGGTAAGAAATTTGAAATTTGGGATGAAGCGCTGTGGAAACAGTCTCGTGATGAATGGATTGGGCAAGGGTTAGGCGCGACTGAAGAATTGCCAGAAGAATTAAGAGAATTGGCACTGTAGATCACTGCTTGATTCATGTGTCATGAATATTTCGGATGAAATCATGCAGGAAAAACACCAGCCGGTTCTGTTACAAGAAGCTATTGATGGGCTCGCGATTCAACCAGAGGGCGTTTATGTCGATGGTACTTTTGGCAGAGGGGGGCATTCGCAGGCCATATTGGATCGTTTATCTAGCAAAGGAAAATTACTAGCTATCGATAAAGATCTTGCTGCGATTCAGTTTGCCAAAGAGCATTTCGAACATGATGAGCGTTTCCAAATACGGCACGGGTCATTCACAAAAATTTCAGAGTTCATGAACGAATTAGGCCTTTCAACAATCGACGGTTTGTTGTTGGACTTGGGCGTTTCTTCTCCTCAATTAGAGAAGGCTGAAAGGGGGTTTAGTTTTTTGAAAGAAGGTCCGCTGGACATGCGGATGGATGTTTCAAAAGGAATGGATGCTGCGAGTTGGGTTCAACAAGTGGCGGAAGAAGAGTTGGTGACGGTATTAAAGGAGTATGGCGAAGAACGGTTTTCTAAACGCATTGCTCGAGCGATTGTGTCGGTGCGACAAGAACATTCCATTCGAACGACTACAGCATTAGCGCGCATTGTTGAACAAGCGGTTCCCGTTCGAGAGAAAAATAAACATCCGGCGACGAGAACGTTTCAAGCGATTCGAATTTATCTCAATCGTGAATTGGAAGAGTTAGAACAATGCTTAGAAGACAGCTTGGAATATCTACGCATCAAAGGACGTTTGGTCGTTATTAGTTTTCATTCGTTGGAAGATCGCATCGTTAAGCGCTTTATTAAAAAGAATGTAAAAGGAGACCCATTTCCACCGGGATTACCTGTGAGACAAAAAGAATTAAATCCTCGTTTGAAGGCAATCGGTCGCGCGATTCGACCCTCGATGAGTGAAGTTCAATTTAATCCTCGCGCAAGGAGCGCGGTGCTAAGGATAGCGGAGAAGATAGGATGAACGTTGCAGTAAGGACGCTGAATAATTTGTTTGTACCACGTTTTTTATCGTGGTTGTTTGTGACAGAAAAACAATGGACTGTTGCTTTGTTTTTAGGGGTACCCGTTTTGTTGTCGTCGGTTGGTTTGATTTATGTAAAAGACAGTAATCGACGTTTAGAAGCTCATTTGCAAAGTTTGCAAGTGCAGTATGGAAGAATGCATGCAGAGTGGAGCCAGTTGCTGTTGGAAGAAAGTACTTGGTCTTCGGATGCACGCATTGCAAATCAAGCGACTCATCGGTTGCAAATGATGATTCCTAAAACGAAACAGATCGTTTCTTTGTAGATGCAGCGTCATCCATGTAGGAGTTCGACCATCATTCTCGCGAAGGAGTTTAATGGAAAGCTAAGGATCCAGGAGATATGTCAATTCTGGATCCTTAGCTTTCGCGGGGATGACGACGATGACGGCGATGACGACGGGGATGACGATACAGGGATGATGGATACGGTGGCGACGATGCACCGCTGAAAAATTTGATACTTATGCATAAGAAAAAACACACTCAAACTTCCACGCGTTGGACTTCTCGCAAACAGGTTTCTCCTGATCCTTTTGTAAAACGCCATAGCAAAGTCTATGAGATGGAATTTTTGCGAATACGTTTCTATTTTGTGTTGTTTTTCTTACTTTTAATGGTCGGATCTTTGATTGCGCGCGTGGTTTATCTCACCATTTACGATCGCGCATTTCTTCAAAAACAAGGCAATGCTCGCATTTTACGCTCTGTCAAAATTCCTGCTTATCGCGGCATGATCGTTGATCGAAATGGAGATCCTTTAGCGGTTAGCACCCCTGTTGATTCTGTTTGGGTAAATCCGCAGGATTTTCCAAACACGTATGCCAATGTGATTCATCTCCAAAATTTACTGCATCTCTCTTCTCAGAAAATTGAACATATCGTGCGTAGCAATGCCAAAAGGCAGTTTGTTTATTTGCGACGCAATCTTAGCCCACAAGTAGCCAAGCAAATTCAAGAGCTGGCTATTCCTGGGGTGTATTTGCAGCATGGATTTAAGCGGTTTTATCCACAGGCGGAAGTGAGTTCGCAACTTGTTGGCTTTACGAATATTGATGACCAAGGGCAAGCCGGTTTGGAGATGGCATACAACACATGGTTAGAGGGGGCGCTTGGGGCGCAACGCGTTGTTCAAGATCGATACGGTCATATCGTCGCTGTGATTGCAGGCATTAAAGCAGCTAAACCGGGCAATGATTTGACGTTGAGCATCGACAACCGAATTCAGTTTTTGGCGTATAGCGTTTTAAAGACGACGGTTGAAAGAGTAGAGGCAGAGTCTGGGTCTGTAGTTGTTTTAAATCCGAAGACAGGAGAAGTGTTGGCGATGGTGAATCAGCCTTCATTTAATCCGAACAATTTGCCTCGTCATAATTACGGCCAATTCAGAAATCGTGCAGTGACGGATATGTTTGAGCCCGGTTCAACGATGAAAGCTTTCAGCATTGCGAATGCATTAGAGAGTGGCAAATATCAGCCGAGCACATTGATTAATACGAGTCCCGGTTGGTTGATGATCGGTCGCAACCGTGTTCTTGATGATAATTTGAATTACGGAACTATTAGTGTCACTCAAGTCTTACAAAAATCGAGCAATGTGGGGGTGACGAAAATGACATTGTCATTACCCCCAGCACATTTCATCAACTTGCTGCGGAGTGTTGGTTTTGGTGAACGATCGCAAAGCGGTTTTCCTGGAGAAAGCCCAGGCAGTTTGGTGGACCATCGATGGCGTCCGTTTGAATTAGCTACTTTAGCCTTTGGATACGGCATTTCTGTCACTCCTCTCCAATTAGCACAAGCATATGCAGCGATCGCCAACGGCGGAATGAAATGCCCGATTACTTTTTTAAAGCGTGATGAGCCCGTGCAATGTCAACAAGCGTTGCGAGCTAAAACAGCGAATGAAATGCTGAAAATGTTGGAAACTGTAGTAGAAATTGGTGGTACTGGTGTGCGTGCTCGAGTGACGGGTTATGCAATCGCCGGAAAAACGGGAACAGCATATATCGCTGGGAAGCACGGATACGATAAAGAAAACAAAAAAATGATTGCATCGTTTGTAGGTATTGCGCCGGTGTCTGACCCTCAGTTGGTTGTTGAAGTTGTGGTGAGAGAGCCAAAGCTTAAAAAATACGGCGGTTTGGTGGCAGCTCCTGCGTTTTCAAAGATTATGGATGGAGCACTAAGAATTATGAATATCCCTCCATCTGTTGCAGCAGGCAGTCATTAACGTAGCGCCTATACGTCATCCGGGCCTGTTGCAATCCGAATTTTTCGAGAAATTTTTGACGCGTCATCTATTGATTTTTCTGGATCCTTAGCTTTCGCGGGGATGACGAAACGGGCGGATTGCAACACGCCCAGTTGCTACGCCTACAAATATAAAGAGGGTTTATCGATGAAAACATTACGAGAATTGCTGGATGGGTTTGTGCAGATTGTTCTTCCGCAAACAATCAATATTCAAGATTTATCGTTGGATAGCCGACAAGTTAAAACGGGTGATTTATTTTTTGCTTATCCGGGCACGAAAGTAGACGGGCGACGTTTTATTCAAGATGCCCTTGTAAAAGGAGCGGCTTCGATTTTGCAGGAAGTGGAAGCCAATCATGCTTCTATTGAATGGGCAGGGGATGTGCCAATTATTTCCATGCCTCAAGTTGCAAAAACCGTCAGTCTGATCGCCGATCGTTTTTATGATTCTCCTTCCAGCAAGATGACAATGATTGGTGTGACAGGTACGAACGGCAAAACATCGTGTTGCCATTTAATTGCAGAAGCCATCATGCGCTTAAGCCCTAAAAAAGTAGGAGTGTTAGGCACTGTCGGAAACGGCGTGTTTGGTGATTTGCAGGAATCTGATTTAACCACCCTAGATCCAATTTCTGTGCAACGTTTTCTTGTCGACTTTGTGCAACAAGGAATCGATACCGTCGCGATGGAAGCATCTTCTCATTCGTTAGTACAAGGGCGTGTGTCTGGTGTGCACTTTACTCGCGGTCTCTTTACCAATTTGACGCACGATCATTTGGATTATCACAAAACCATGGAAGCGTATGCGGCTGCAAAACATCTCTTGTTTGAAATGCCGTCCATGCAATGTGGCATTTTTAATCTTGACGATCCGTATGGAAAAAAGTGGTTCTTGCAAGACAAACAGAAAATAGATGTGTGGGGATATTCTTGCGATTGTCTTCATGAAAAACAGAACTTTCCTTTTCTGTGTGCGGATGACATTCGTCTCAATGAACAAGGTTTTGACGCAACTGTTCGTACTTCTTTAGAAACTGGAGTTATGAAAAGCTGTTTATTGGGTCGGTTTAATGTGTCGAATCTATTAGCTGTGGTCGCGACGTTGTTGTCCTTGAATTATTCATTGAAAGAAATTTTATCTGTCGTGCCTCAATTGCATTCTGTATTGGGGCGTTTGCAAACTGTGCATTATGAGAACAAACCGACAGTGGTTGTTGATTTTGCGCATACACCGGATGCGTTGGAAAAAGCATTAGAGACTTTGAAAGATCATTGCGTCGGAAAGTTGTATTGCGTTTTTGGTTGTGGAGGTGATCGCGATCGCACTAAGCGCCCGGAGATGGCGCAAATTGCAGAACGATTTGCCGATCGTGTTTTTGTGACCAGTGATAATCCTCGTACAGAAGATCCGGATGAAATTATTAAAGATGTGATGCAAGGTTTTGAACATCCAGAACGCGTGACGAGCGAAGTAGATCGCGAAAAGGCAGTAAAATCCGCGTTATTAGAAGCGCACGTGGACGATATTGTGTTGCTAGCAGGCAAGGGGCATGAGCAATACCAAATTATTGGTGACACAAAACACCACTACAGCGATTTCGAAGTGGTAGAGAGTTGTTTCGAAGTGAGAGGTCATTAGTACAGAAGAGCGTCTCTACGTTTTGTGAATTAACTTCGAGTCTTGAATAAGCGAGTGATTAAGCTTTCCGAAGAAACAGGTTTGTTCGTCTACTTCTTTGAAATTTCCTTTTTCTATAAAGCATCCGGCTAAGCAGGCTTGGCAGTGTTCGAAAGCTTCGCAGTTTGCACACTTTGGATAATCAGAAACAGAAATAGCTCGCCACTTTTTTAATAAAGGCGAGTGATACCAAATTTCTTCTAATGATTTTTCAAACACATTTCCGACTTTGAGTCGCAATAAATTACAGGGAAGCACATAACCGTCTGATGTGACCGTGAGGGACTTGTGTCCTGCTGTGCAGAGTTTGCGTTTTGGGTTTGGTTTACTGTGTGATTCGTTAGGGTTTTGTAACAAGACGTTGAATCGTTTTTGCGACATGACTTGTTGAAGCGATGGTTGATGAAAGCATGCGATATTTTGTGTCTTCCTATCCGTGTCATAGCTTGGGAAAATTTTGAAATCAAATGAACAGGGGATGCCTTGCTTTTGACACCAAGTAAACAAGGCGTCGATCTTGTCATAATTTGTGTTCATGACACTGCACGCAACTTTCGGTTTGATGCCTGTTTCTTGTAGATATTGAATAGCTTGAGTGGTTTTTTCGAAACTGCCTGGAACTTGTGTGATTGCATCGTGCGTGCTCGCATCGGCTGCGTACAAAGAAAGTTGCACCATCCGTGGGCGTCGTGCTGCAAGCAGTTGGGCTGTGTGTGAATTGATAAATAGGCCGTTCGTTAATACGTTTACGATAAATTCATGTTCTTCTGCCAGTGTTAAAAAATCGTAAATTTGTGGGTGAGAAAGGCATTCTCCCCCTGTGATCGTTAATTCCATGGCGCCTAATTTTTTGAGTTGCAGCAGTGTTTTTTCAAATGATTCGTGTGTCCAACGCGATTCAACAGGTTTTGGCATAAAACAGTGAATGCATTTCAGAGGGCAGTGGCTCGTGATTTCTAAGGTGGCATGGAAGGGAATTAAGTTGTCGGATGCGATGGAGAAAATCTCATTTTCTATTGAATCTACGGTTTGAAGGTTTTCTTGTTTGTTCTGCGATTTTTTCGTCGCTTGTGTGGCGTGCGTTTTTTCAGAGGGCAGATCGATGATGTTGTTTTGTTCTAGAAATTGAATGACAGAGAAAATGTCTTTTTCTACAGAGTGATTAGCGCAGTCAAATTTTTCAAAAATCACTTGGCGTATTTTTTCGATGTCAAAATTTTTACATTGCATCAGTTGTTTGCTGACGACAGCAGCGACGCCTTTCAGTAGATAAAACCGATCCATTTTTCTGTCGTAATAGACCGCATGGTCGAGTCGGTCGAAGTATCGAGAGAAAATGTTTTTAGAAAACGTGATTTTATTCATGGTTTTTATTTCCTTTTTATTTGTGTGTTGTCGTCATCCCCGCGACAGACCTCCGTCATTCCCGCGACAGACCTCCGTCATTCCCGCGACAGACCTCCGTCATTCCCGCGACAGACCTCCGTCATTCCCGCGACAGACCTCCGTCATTCCCGCGACAGAC
>JAHJDF010000062.1 GCA_018812595.1 Gammaproteobacteria bacterium | reverse complement strand
GGGGACGGGGATGACGGACGAATGGGGATTACGATACAGGGTGAATCACGGCCACATGGCGAGAAGCGTTTAGGTCTGGGATTTTTAATTCTTCGATTTGCTGTACTTTGAAATTTGAGGGGATCTCGGATAACTCTTTTTCCGGATATATGCCTTTCATCGCTACAAAACTTCCCTGCTTACAACAAAGATGGTGTGTTTTATTCAACATCTCTCGAAGCGAAGCAAAGGCTCGGGTGATGACGCAATCGAAACATGTATCTGGTTTGTATGCCTCTACTCGCTCATTCACGATGGAGACGTTTTCAAGTTGTAATGCTGCTTTTGCCTGCAATAAAAATTGGGTCCGCTTTGCACGGCTGTCTAATAAAACAAATTGTTTGTTAGGTTGCACGATGGCTAATGGAATGCCGGGTAAACCGGCGCCGCTTCCAACATCAATGACACGGTTTCCAGTAATAAAAGGGGCGATCGAAAGGCTATCTAGGATGTGGGAGATGACTGCATCTTTTTCATCGATGATGGCAGTTAGGTTAAATTTTTCGTTCCACTTCAATAACAAGACAAGGAAGTCAGCTAGTTTTTCGATCGTCTCTTCTGTCGTCATCCCCGCGTAGGCGGGGGGGCAGTTCTCTGGGTTGTATGTTTCTCCGTCATTCCCGCGAAAGCGGGAATCCAGACTTTCGTCATTCCCGCGAAAGCGGGAATCCAGGAGATATATCAATTCTGGATCCCCGCTTTCGCGGGGATGACGAGATGGCGGAAGGGGATGACGAGATGGCGGAAGGGGATGACGAGATGGCGGAAGGGGATGACGAGAGAATGAAATATTCGTATCCAATAGATAATGAGTAAGCAGACTCATTAGCCTTTCTTTATTCGCCATGGTGTTTTCTCAGATAGATTAATAACAACGAAACGGCTGCGGGCGTGACGCCAGGAATACGTGACGCAATACCTATCGTTTCGGGTTTGCTGCTGACCAGAACTTGTCGCACTTCTGTGGAAAGTCCATTGACCTTTGCGTAATCGAAATCAGCAGGAATCTGCAGATGCTCATAACGTTCTTGCCGTTTGATCTCTATCAATTGCCGATTAATATAACCTGCATATTTCGTTTGGATTTCGATTTGTTCCGCCACATCCGGATTCACATCAACTGCTTCCCCACTCACATCCATCAATTTTTGATAACTCAATTCAGGACGCTTCAATAAATCAATGAATGAATATTCCCGAGAAAGCACCTGCCCCGTTAATTCCTGTATTGCTTTCGCTTCTTTCGAATTCGATTGAACCACTGTGCTACGCAAACGTGCCGTTTCCTTCTCAATCATTTCTCTTTTCGCATCGAACAACTGATAACGCTCGTCGTCTACCAAACCCAATGCGCGACCCTTTTCTGTCAATCGAAGATCTGCATTGTCTTCACGCAATAACAATCGATGTTCCGCACGACTCGTAAACATGCGATACGGTTCTCTCGTTCCCTTCGTAATCAAATCATCAATCATCACACCGATATACGCTTCGTTCCGTGTCGGTGTCCAAGGCTCTTTTTCCTGTGCATACCGCGCGGCATTCAAACCCGCAATTAATCCTTGTGCAGCAGCTTCTTCATAACCCGTCGTTCCGTTCACCTGGCCTGCAAAAAACAAACCGTGCACCGCTTTTGTTTCAAGAGAAGTTTTCAAATCTCGAGGATCATAAAAATCGTATTCAATGGCATAAGCGGGACGCGTGATGTGGGCATTTTCAAAACCGACAATACTGTGTACAAAAGCTTCTTGCACTTCGAAAGGAAGGCTCGTCGAAATCCCATTTGGATAAATCTCTGTCGTATTCAACCCTTCCGGCTCTACAAACACATGGTGTTGCGTTTTATCAGCAAACCGCACGACCTTATCTTCGATAGACGGACAATAACGTGGCCCAACACCCGTAATCACACCTTGATACAAAGGAGATTTATCTAAATTTGCGCGAATGATGTCGTGCGTTTCTTCGGTGGTGTGCGTGATGAAACAAGAAATCTGTCTCGGATGTTCTTCCGGCTTTCCTAAAAAAGAAAACACAGGAATCGGCGTGTCCCCGAGCTGTTCGATCATCTTGGAATAATCGAGCGTTCTGCCATCAATACGAACAGGAGTACCCGTTTTCAATCGCGCAACACGAAGCGATAACCCCTTCAATCTTTCTGCTAATCGAACCGAAGCAGGATCCCCCATACGACCGGCAGCATAGTGGGTAAATCCAATATGAACCTGACCGTTTAGAAAAGTTCCTGCCGTTAAAACCGCTGTACGACAAAAAAACTTCAAACCAATTTTTGTGACCACACCTACAACGTGATCTTGTTCAATCAATAAGTCATCGACAGCATCTTGAAACACTTCCAGGTCCGCTTGAGTCTCAATCTGTTTTCGTATGGCTTGCTTATACAACACACGATCCGCTTGTGCGCGCGTTGCTCGAACGGCGGGTCCTTTGCTTGCATTAAGAATACGAAATTGAATGCCGGATTGATCAATTGCTCGCGCCATCACTCCGCCCAACGCGTCGATTTCTTTAACCAGATGGCTTTTACCGATGCCCCCGATCGACGGATTACACGACATTTCACCCAACATTTGACTGCTGTGCGTAATGAGTAAGGTATGTGCGCCTGCTCTGGCAGATGCCAGTGCCGCTTCAACACCGGCATGCCCACCACCAATGACTATGACTTCGTAGAACACGAGGCTTAAGCCTCTTTCGCCCAACTGTCTTTCAAGGAAACAGTCTGGTTGAAAACAAGTTGTTCATCGGTCGTTTCGTAAGGATCCACAAAGAAATAACCCAAGCGTTCAAACTGAAAATACTGTTCTTTCTTTGCGTCCGCTAATGAGCCTTCCAGTTTTGCATTCTGTTTGATCATCAAAGAATTCGGATTCAGTTTTTCCTTAAACGAAATGCTTTTGTCTTGCGATGGAAATTCCACAGAGAACAGACGGTCATAAACTCGTACTTGCGCGCCCGTAAAAGCATGTTTTGCGGACACCCAATGAATAATGCCTTTTACTTTCTTCATTCCTTCCGGCGTTTTTCCATGCTTCGTATCGGGATGATAGGAACAATGTAGTTCAGTCACCTCACCCGTCTTGTCGTCTTTGATCACTTCGTCACAGGTAATCACATAAGCATTACGCAAACGCACATTGCCCCCCGGTGATAAGCGATAAAAATTCTTTGGCGGGCTTTCCATAAAGTCTGCGCGCTCAATGTAAAGTTCGCGTGAAAACGGCACGTTGCGCGTTCCCATGCTTTCGTCTTTTGGATGATTTTTGCAGATCATCTCTTCGACTTGATCTTCTGGGTAGTTGGTCATCACCACTTTTATAGGATCCAACACAGCCATCCTGCGAGCCGCTTTCACATCCATGTGTTCACGCACGCACTGTTCTAAGAAAGAATACTCAATGCAGCTGTCTTTTTTAGTCACGCCAATGCGATCGCAAAAATCTCGAATCGCTGTGGCCGGATAACCTCTTCTTCGCATACCGCTGATCGTCGGCATGCGCGGATCATTCCATCCGTCGACAACCCCGTCCTGAACCAACTGCAATAAAAGGCGTTTGCTCATAACGGTGTAATTCAAATTCAAACGCGCAAATTCGATCTGCTGCGGATGACACGGAGTTTTGAGTGTATTGAGGTACCAATCGTATAACGGACGATGATCTTCAAATTCCAACGTACAAATAGAATGCGTAATGCCTTCAATCATGTCTGAAAGGCAGTGTGCAAAATCGTACATGGGATAGATCAACCACTTATCCCCTGTGCGGTGATGCACTGCTTTTTTAATGCGATAAACCACCGGGTCACGCATATTTAAATTCGGTGAATGCATATCGATCTTCGCGCGCAACACTTTTTCGCCTTCCTCAAATTCGCCTTTTCTCATGCGTTCAAATAAATCGAGATTCTCTTCAACAGATGTATCGCGCCATGGAGATTCTTTCCCGGGTTCAGTTAACGTCCCGCGATACCCACGCATTTGATCGGGCGTTAATGAACAGACATAAGCTTTGCCTAATTTGATCAACTGCACTGCATATTCATACATTCGATCGAAATAATTAGAGGCATAAAACAAACCGCTCCATTCGAACCCCAACCATTGAATGTCTTCCATGATGGAGTCGACATATTCCACATCTTCTTTCGTCGGATTGGTGTCATCAAAACGCAAATTGCATTTAGCACCTTTGACTTCTTCAGCAATTCCAAAATTCAAGCAAATCGACTTTGCATGGCCAATGTGTAGATAACCGTTCGGCTCTGGAGGAAAACGGGTTTGCACTTTGCCCCCGTGTTTATCACTCTCAAGGTCAGCAGCAATCATCTGTTCAATAAAATTGGTCGGTTTAAAAGAACTCTCTGTCATTTTTTTATCTCTTATTCAAACGGGTGCAAAAAAGCGCAGCAGCATATCAAATCGCAAGAAAAACGCGTAAGAACTCGTAACATTTGTCAGGGCTTACGCATAAAGACACACCATATTTTTGAGTTTATGGGGTTCATTTGCTGCCAAAATTAAAAAGTTTTTCTTATGCCTATTGTTTTCAATGGCTTTCCTAACAACTTGCTTTGCTGCTCAAAACAGCTCGGGAAGTAATTTTCAACCTATAGGATGGCTCGTTGGAGTAGCAGGCCCGATGTCGAGTCCTTATTATAACTATGTCTTTAGCTATTCTATGTCCGATTCATCACATGCCGACGTGAAAGTAAACAACAATGGATGCATGTATCAATGCATTATAAATCCTATCACCGTGACTTATTGGGATTCTGATGCGGGCAAGCAGAAAACAGTCACTGTGGATAAACTAAAATCCTTCAGTTTTTCCGTAAAAGGAGAAGGAGATATCGAGGTTAACGCTGTCACTGTAGGCAAACAGTCAGAAGGAACATTTGAGTTTATTCAACATTAAAAAATCATATTTAGGAGGCTATATGAAAAAGTCGTTTTTAACTTTGTTACTTTTATTTTCTTTTATTCCTTTATCCTGTTTTGCTTTGCAGAATGGTTTAAACACTAATTTTCAACCTGTTTGGTGGTATTTAGGTAAGACGGCCTATGTAGATCCTACCTTCCAATACGATTTCAATTTGAGGCCCGGGGCTATTGGAAACGTAGAAATAACCAATAACGGATACTCTCTCGGAACTTTGCAGTACTTCAACATGGTTATGATTGAATACCCTGATGCGACCGCAGGTTTCACCCATGGACTCACTTTAAATTGCAACGCTACCGTCTCATTCCAAGTGGCCGGCAAAGGCGTGATAAAAATCTATCCGGCAATGTCTGAGCAATATTCAGGCGGTAATATCGAATTAGATGTTGCTAATCAAAATTCTTTATAACGGAGAAATACTATGCGTAAAATTTTTGTGGTTTTGTTGTTTATAACTTTACCGTGTTTCGCTGCAGCCGATCTTCAATCATTAAACTGGCAATTGTCAGACGGTTCACCTGTTTATACTTATGGTTTTTCTTTACCCGGAACATCGTATGCCGATGTCCAAATTGCTAATAACAATACGGCCAATAATGCGAGCGCTAATAATCCCGTCCAAATCAGCTACCCAGATCCTAAAACTGAACAAGCAGTTACCATCACGCTAGGAAAATTTAGTGCATGTTCATTTTATGTACAAGGTCATGGCTATATCACGATTAGACCTGTCAATACAGGCGCCTATTCATGGGGTTTGCTTGAAATTGATCAACATTCAACTCAATTAAATTCTTTCTAATCCAACCCTCAATCATTCAAAAAATTGCGAATACATCCCCACAAGATACAACGGCAAATTCAGTAATTTGCCGTTTTTTTAAATCCTTTAATAACGCACGAAACAATAACCCTGAGCAAAATTCATCAACACCTTCATTGTCATGATTGTGATTAAACGAATCACCGTAAATAATTAGCGCAATATCTTTTCATTCAAAATTTAAGGAAGAAAAATGTTTAGAAAATTAATGGTATCTGCTTTTGCTTCGTTATTAGTCTCCACCCCCGTTTTCGCAAATAGTTTTTATTTTGGTGGTGAACTAGGAGGAAGTTTTGCTAATTATTCCATTATCCGTCATCGCCTTAATAACTCGATGGATAAGTACAAATTAGGTGCTGGCGCAGCTAATGCCGGCTTGTTGGCAGGTTATGGCTTAACGTTACGGAAATTCTATTTAGGAGCTGAAGTAGATGCCTACTACAGTGATTTAACGACCACAGGTAGAGTGATGGCAGATCCAATTACCTACTATCGTTGGGTACAGGTAAATTCTAGGATGAATGCCGCATTAGGCATATTGCCCGGGTTCTTTATTACTAAGAATACACTCCTGTTTGCTCGTTTAGGTGTTGTGGAAACTCGGTTCAATATTAAAGACAAAGAAGAACAGTATGGGGAATATAACCGTAGCGCTTCCGAAACGAAGAATTTGCTTGGAGAACAATTTGGTGTTGGGTTTGCAACATCCCTAACTAAAAATTGGAGTCTACGCGCTGAATATATTTATTCTCAATACAGACATTACTCAGTGCTCATGTATAAAGAAAGCGCTGTACATCCTGTTAATAACAGTTATTCCTTTAAACACAATCAAGTTGATTTCTCAATCATTTACAATATCGGGTGAATCACAAAAACGATTCACCGTATTGGAAGGATGATAGGTCGAAATGTTTCGAAAGACTTTGAGCGATATCCGCGAAAGTTTTTCTATGACCAATCGAACCCGATTGAACACCCGGACCAAAAACCAAGAGCGGCACGTACTCTCGAGTATGGTCTGTGCCTTCAAACGTAGGATCACAGCCGTGATCTGCCGTGATGATTGCAATGTCTCCGGACTGAAGGAGTAATTCAAATTCAGGTAAACGTTTATCAAAAGCTTCAAGCGCTCGCGCATAACCGACCACATCGCGGCGGTGGCCGTATTTCATATCGAAATCCACAAAGTTCGTGAAGACCAACGTACGGTCACCCGCTAACTTCGTCTCTTTAAGCATGGCATTGAACAACGCTTCATTTCCATCGGCAGGAATGTCGACGCTAATGCCGCGGTGCGCAAAGATGTCGGGAATCTTTCCAATTCCAACAACGTTTCCACCGGCTTGAACCAATCGATCCAGTAAAGTTTCTTCATGCGGAGGAACTGAATAATCATGACGATTCCCCGTTCTGAAATAATTTCCAGAATCGCCTTTAAAGGGTCGAGCTATCACTCTTCCGATGTTGTATGGATCTACCAACTTGCGCGCTATTTTGCAAAGCTCATACAAACGTTCTAACCCAAACGAATTTTCATGAGCGGCAATCTGAAAAACACTGTCTGCGGAGGTATACACAATAGGTTTTCCTGTCCGCACGTGTTCATCGCCCAGCTCTTTAATAATCTCTGTGCCTGAAGCCGCTTTGTTTCCAAGAATTCCTGGAATCCCTGATTCACGAACCAATGCCTCTATCAATACATCTGGAAAACTGGGGTATTCAGTAGGGAAGTAGCCCCAATCAAACAGCACTGGCGCACCCATCGCTTCCCAATGTCCACTGGGGGTGTCTTTCCCATAACTGATTTCAGAAGCGAAACCATAGAGACCCTGCGCTTTTGTATCCTCTGGCCAACCGGGAATAGAAGCACCATCACACTCCATCACCGCCCGATTTAAACCAAGACGCACCATGTTTGGTAAATGAAGTACTGCGGAATCTGCAAGACATTGTTCTGCAATATGTCGCAATGTGTTTGCGCCCAGATCATTAAATTTTTCTGCATCTTTCGCGGCACCCATGCCGAAAGAGTCCAACATCAAAATAAATGCTCGTTTCATGCCTCATTTATCCCCTTTTGAATCCCCCGCGAAGAAATGTTTGCGACAAACGGCGACATAACGGTCGTTACCGCCTATTTCCACCTGCGCACCTTCAACCACTCGATTGCCTTGCTCATCGATTCGCATATTCATCGTCGCTTTACTGCCACAATGACAAATGGTTTTTATTTCGACGAGCTCTTCTGCCCACGACAACAGATATTTACTACCCTCGAAAGGTTCGCCTAGAAAGTCTGTTCTTAACCCATAGGCTAAAACGGGAACATGAAGATCAACCGTAATTTTAGACAGTTGCTCCACTTGCGATTTATTCAGAAACTGCGCTTCATCAATAAAAATGCATTGAATTTTCTTCTTTTCCAAAAGTGCCTGATGAATGTGATCAAAAAAATTGAAGTGATCATCAAACAACACTGCTTGCGACTTCAAACCAATACGAGACGTAATCGCCCCCACTCCAAAACGATCATCAAACGCAGGAGCATATAACAAAGTATCCATCCCCCGTTCTTGATAATTGTAAGAAGACTGCAACAAAGTCGTGCTTTTGCCTGCATTCATTGCAGAATAATAAAAATAGAGTTTTGCCATCCCTCCCCCTCGCTTAACTTTCTAGTTGATGCAGCACATCGTTTAACAAAGAGCTTGCTCCGAAACGGAAAGTGTCTGAAGAAACCCAATCGTTCCCCATGATGCGATCAGCAATAGATAAATATTCTGCCGCTTGAACCACTGTACGAATACCGCCCGAAGCTTTGAAACCAACTGTTTTCTCTGAATCTCGAATGGCTAAGAGCATAGCGATCGCAGCTTCAAGAGTTGCACCAATTTTAATTTTTCCTGTGGATGTCTTAACAAAATTTGCACCCGCTTCAATCGCCAAAAGAGAAGCTTCATAAATTTTCTGTGCATTAGGAAAAGCGCCTGTTTCAAGAATGACTTTTAATGTCACCCGTTTTCCACAAACCTCTCGACAAGCTTTTAGAAAATTACGAGCCTCATCCGTTTCACCGGATAAATAAGAGGTATAAGGCAACACAACATCTACTTCATCCGCGCCTCTAATGATTTCACTTTGAATTTCTTTGATCACTTCATCAACGGGTTGATCGCCTTTTGGGAAATTCGCCACAGTTGCCAATTTGATGTCCGTACCAACCAATTCAGATTTGGCATAAGAAACAAATTGCGAATAAATACAAACAGCCGCTACCGAGCCGAAAGGTGTCACTGCATTGCGACACAATTGCAAAATATCCCCCATCGAATCGGTATCTCCCAATCGAGTAAGGTCTAATAACGGCAATGTTCGCTGGGCCACTGTTTTAAAGTCTTGAGCTGTTCTTTCTTCTTTTAAAATCGAATCAAATTCTTCACTTGGAAAGTTCATCTTTGTATTCCTTCAAAAAGGTTTTGACCAAACGACACAATTTGTCTTCTGACAATTTTGCGTACTTTAATGTGCCTTCGTGAGACAACGACTCATCACTCAATCCAGCAGCCAAATTGGTTACAGCAGAAATCGCAACGACTCTCATACCGCAATGTCTTGCGACTAAGACATCTGGAATCGTCGACATGCCAACTAAATCAGCACCCAATACTTTGAAGGCTCTAATTTCCGCAGGTGTTTCGAAGTTCGGCCCTATTGTCATTAGGTAAACGCCATCGTGAAGTTTGATGCCTAATTGCTCTGCTGTTTTATGCATCTTCGCACCAAGCTCTTTATCGTAAGCATCGTCCATGGGGAAAAAGCGCGGACCAAATGTTTCGTCATTCGAACCAATCATCGGGTTCACTTGAGCAAGATTGATGTGATCGTTAATCAAAACCACTTCACCCGCAGGAACTTCTGTTCTTAAAGAACCTGAAGCATTCGTTGTGATCAGCGTATTGCAACCTAATTGTCTCAAAGTGCGGATCAGTATCTTTAAGCCCTCGGATTGATCGCCTTCGTAAAAATGCACACGACCTTTCAAGCACGCAACAGGTACTCCACTTAATGTTCCTAGCACCAAAGTTCCACTATGTCCTGCAACAGTGCTCTCGGGAAAATGGGGTAAATCTTCGTAAGGAATGGGAACAGATTGCTCGATCTGATCGGCCAAAGGACCTAATCCAGAACCTAAAATAATGCCGACTTTTGGAACGGCGGGCGGAATATATTGCTGAATGACTTCAATGCATCGATTAATTTTTCTCTCCATAACTCCTCCTTTATTTCTGGATGCCCGCCTGCGCGGGCATGACATACACTTGCTACGTTTTACATGTGATTTTTTTGAGGTGCGATTAAAAAGTGCGGGATGTTACACCAGTGTCATTCGTCTCGCGATTTTCATTTCCGGGTTGAGAAACAGCGATGATCAGTGGAATATGCGCGCTCATTTTTTCAGAATGATCGTCATTCCTACCTTCGCGGGGATGACGGAACAGATCTGGATTCCCGCTTTCACGGGGATGACAACAGCCGTTTACTTTAATGAAAAATAAGGAAGGAAATATGTCTACAACTCGAAAATTAAAAACACTCTCCCCCGTCCCTAGCGATATCGACGTTGCACAATCCGTCGAACCCATGCCAATCACAAAAATTGCAGAAGAATTAGGGTTGCTGCCTGAAGAAATCAAGCAATACGGCAATTACGAAGCGAAAGTGTCCCTGTCCGTTCGAGATCGTTTAAAAAACCAACCCAACGGAAAGTACATTGATGTCACAGCGATCAACCCAACGCCTCTCGGAGAAGGGAAAACGACAACAACAGTAGGGCTATCTCAAGCTCTTGGTGCTCATCTCAACCAAAAGGTCATCACTTGCATTCGTCAACCCAGCTTAGGACCCACATTCGGTATTAAAGGCGGTGCGGCCGGCGGTGGTTATAGCCAAGTTATTCCGATGGAAGATTTAAACTTACATTTAACGGGTGACATTCACGCCATTACAGCTGCAAATGATTTACTCGCTGCCGCCATCGACACGCGCATGCTTCATGAAGCAAACGCAACCGATGAACAATTGTTCGATCGTCTTTGCCCGAAAGCAAAAGACGGATCACGCAAGTTTTCTCCAGTGATGTTTCGACGACTGAAAAAATTAGGCATCACAAAAACAAATCCAGAAGATTTAACCCCTGAAGAACGTAGCCGTTTTGTTCGATTGGATATTGATCCAGCCAATGTCACTTGGCGTCGTGTGATCGATATTTGTGATCGTTCTTTAAGAGGCATCACCATAAATCGTGGTGAAAAAGAAACAGGGTTCGAGCGAGAAACCGGTTTTGATATCACGGCTGCTAGTGAAATCATGGCCATTCTTGCGCTGACTACGAGTCTAGAAGACATGCGTGATCGTTTAGGCGCAATGGTCATTGGAATCAATCGTTCCAATGAACCGATCACAGCAGACGATTTAGGCGTTGGGGGTGCATTAACGGTCTTAATGAAAGACGCTCTCATGCCTAATTTGATGCAAACATTGGAAGGTACCCCTGTGCTTGTGCACGCGGGTCCTTTTGCAAACATCGCTCACGGAAACTCTTCCATTGTGGCCGATCAAATTGCGTTAAAACTCGTCGGTGAAAGCGGTTATGTGATCACGGAATCCGGTTTCGGTGCAGACATGGGAATGGAGAAATTTTTCAACATCAAATGCCGTTACAGCGGATTAGTGCCAAACGCTGTTGTGATTGTAGCGACGATACGTGCGTTAAAAATGCACGGGGGCGGTCCTAAAGTTGTGGCCGGAAAACCACTTGCTCCTGAGTACATTGAAGAGAACCTCGAGTTGCTCGAGAAAGGATGCAGCAATTTAGTGGTTCACATTCAGAACGCTCGAAAATTTGGCGTTCCTACCGTTGTAGCCATTAATCGATTTGCAAACGACACCGATAAAGAAATCGAACTCGTACGCAAATTAGCGCTTGAAGCGGGTGCTGAAGATGCAGTGATGTCGAATCACTTCGCCGAAGGCGGTGCTGGCGCTGTTGAGTTGGCAAAAGCCGTCATGAAAGCGTGTGAAAAAAAATCAGATTTCAAATTCTTATATCCGCTCGATAAAAGCATTAAAGAAAAAATCGAAGCAATTGCGAAAGAAATCTATGGCGCAGACGGTGTTGAATATTCTCCAGAAGCGGAAAAGCAAATGGCTTATTACGCATCGGTTGGCTTCGACAAATTGCCGATCTGCATGGCGAAAACGCAATACAGCTTGAGCCACGATGCGGCGTTAAAAGGCGCTCCGAAGGGATTCATCATTCCGATTCGTGAAGTACGTGCCAGCGTAGGTGCCGGATTCTTATATCCGCTTTTAGGCACCATGAGCACGATGCCGGGATTACCCACTCGTCCATCGTTCTACAACATCGACATTGATCCAAAAACAGGAAAGATCGTTGGATTATCTTAAACAACCGTACCGTCATGCCCGCGAAAGCGGGCATCTAGAAACTGATTTTTCTTGACTAGATCCTTAGCTTTCGCGGGGATTGTATGTGTTAGGTAATTCGTTGACAGAAACACTGAGGCGCATAGCCCAAGATGCCCTGAAAGGGCAAAACAAGATAGCCCAGGGTCAGACACCTGAAACTTTAAGTTTCAGGTGTCTGACCCTGGGCTATCTTGTTTTGCCCTTTCAGGGCATCTTGGGCTATGCGCCTCAGCGTTTCTGTCAACGAATTACCTAACACATACAATCCCGCGAAAGCTAAGGATCCAGAAGTTGAATATATCTTTTCTGGATTCTTAGCTTTCGCGGGAATGACAGAAGCTTGGATTCACACCGAAGCGGGAATGACGACACCGTCTCTACGTTTTTATACCGTGCAAATACTCGTAGATAGCTTTTGCCAAACCGGAGCTAATGCCCGGGACGTTCTGCAAATCTAAAATTCCAGCACTCATCACACCTTGCATGCCACCAAAATGTTTCAATAAAACTTTCCGCTTCTCCACACCAACACCTGGAACTTCTTCTAAAAGAGATTTGATCTTCCCTTTCCGTTTCCGATGCGCAGTAATTGCAAACCGATGCGCTTCATCCCGTAGCTGTTGAATCAAATGAAAAGCAGGCGAATACACATTGATATCAAAAGGCACCGAATGACTCGACAAAAAGATCGACTCAACCCCCGGCTTCCTTGAAGGCCCTTTCGCAATTCCCAAAACAAAAACACTTTCAACCCCCAGCTCTCGCAACACCTCTTCCGCTTGCTTCAACTGCCCTTTGCCTCCATCAACAATCAATACATCAGGCAACGACAACTTTTCTTTCAACGCTTTTTTAAAGTGTCGCGATAATGCTTGTTTCATAGCTGCATAATCATCTCCAGGAGTAATCCCTGTGATATTAAATATCCGATAAGCAGACTTAATAGGCCCTTCCACTCCAAACGCAACACACGAAGCAACCGTTTCTTCTCCGTGCATATGACTAATATCAAAACATTCGATTAACTTCGGCATCTCAGGCAAACGCAGTTTATTTTGCAAATCAATAAACCGGTCGTGTAACCGCGATTTTACTAAGGCACGGCGCTGCAATGTTTCAAACGCATTGTTTAATGCCATATGAAGCCATTTAGCCTTCTGCCCCTTTACTCGCAATTGAAGCCGAACTTTCTTAGAAGCCTTATCTGTTAACACGGATTCAAATAACGCACGGTCCTGTACATCGTGGTTCAAAATAATGTACGCAGGAAAATCCGTGCAATCGCATAAATAATACTGACCCAAGAAAGCAGTCAACACGTCAGATTCATTTAAATTCTCTGAATCATTCGGAGTAAACACCTTGTATCCCAACAACTTTCCTTGACGAATCATCATCAAAGAAATGCAAACAAATCCGTATTTTTTCAACGCAACAACAATGTCCACATTCCCTTTTCGAGTAGAAACAAATTGTTTCGACTGCACTTGCCGTATCGATCGAATTTGATCTCGATACTGCATCGCCGCTTCATAATCCAATCGATCCGAAGCACGCTCCATACGTTGCATAAGAGCCTCAACCACCTCTTCGCTTTTCCCCTCCAAAAATAATTTGGCATGCTGAACAGTTGCTGCGTATTCCTCTTTGGAGATGTAATTCACACAAGGCGCCGTACAACGGTGAATTTGGTATTGCAAACAAGGACGCGTTCTAGACGCAAAAAAACTATCTTTACAAGAACGTAAACGGAATACTTTCTTGACCAACTCTATGGTCTCAAAAACAGCCGCAACACTAGAAAAAGGACCGTAACGCACCCCCTCTTCTTTTTGTGGCCCCCGTTGAATAGCAATGCGAGGAAAATCATGAGAAGACAGAAAAATAAAGGGATACCCTTTATCATCTTTCAACGAAACATTGTATCGAGGCTGATATTGCTTAATCAGTTGGTTTTCTAAAATCAGAGCTTCGTTTTCGGTCTGCGTGACAATAGTTTCTATATTTGCGATCAATTGAACCAATGCGCGTGTCTTTGCATCTTCTGTAATACGAGTGAAATAACTAGAAACCCTTTTCTTTAAATCCTTCGCTTTACCGATATAAAGAATTTTCTGATGCTGATCAAACATCAGGTACACACCGGGACGATGTGTCAGAGAACGTAGAAAAACTTGAGAATCAAACTTTGTCATCGTTGGAGCTCTGAAAAACAGAGCAAAAAGGAATCACGATTTCCTATCGCCGTCCATGCCATGATCTAAATACAGCAAGGTCAACTCAACATCGGATTTCACACTCAATTTATCGAACAAACGATAGCGATAGGTGTTAATCGTCTTTGGGCTTAAGTGAAGAACAGTCGCTATTTCTTGTGGTTTTTTACCTTTAACGATCAGCATCATGACTTGTAATTCGCGTTCTGACAGCTCATCAAATGGCGAAGCTTTCGAACCGGCAAAACGTTTCAATGCCAATTTTTGAGCAATTTCAGGACTGATGTACGGTTGTCCCAAAGCAACTGTACGAATAGCCCGAATCATCTCTTCAGGGCTACATCCTTTCGTCAAATAACCCAGCGCCCCTTCTTCAAGTAAGCGTGCTGGAAAAACATCAGAGTCATGTACGGTTAAGACAATAATTCGAACACGTGGATTTGCACGAATCATGCGATGAGTAGCTTCAAGTCCGTCCATACTAGGCATCTCAACATCCATCAATACAACATCTGGTAACACTTTTTTCACTATTTGTAATGCTTCCGATCCATTGCTTGCCTCTGCCAACACTTCGATATTATCCGTCCCCTTTAGAATGCTAACGATCCCTTTCCTAACTATTTTTAGATCGTCTACAACAAGCACTGTTATCGGTTTTTTGCTCTGCATTTAAGACATCCACCCTAGTAAAATTAAGACTCCACACCTAATAAAAACAAGCCATTATATTAAGTTCAACCGAGACCCTTGTCGAATCAAATCAATCCCGTGCAATTAATGCTATATAACAAGGCCTCTTGATGCGGAAAAACAATACTGTATTCTTCCGCGCTCTTTGCGGAGAGGTGGCCGAGTGGTCGAAAGCGACGGTCTTGAAAACCGCTGAGCTCTAACGGGCTCCGGGGGTTCGAATCCCTCCCTCTCCGCAGCATATCTAGGTTCGCCCCGCATGCGCGGGGCGACCGGCGAATGCAGAAGATGCATAATAATGCTAAAATAAACCCGAGGCATTTGATTACAAATGCACGGGCTAAAACATAAAGAACTAATTGAAATATATGGAAAATAACGATCATGGAAAAGTGCTTATTTCTTGGAAGATAAAGGAATATCAACAATATGAGCGAAAAAGAGGCTGGTATATTACGGCTGGTATAATCGGATTTGGTTTGCTTGCATACGCAGTATGGACTTTTAATTTCTTATTTGCCTTTATAATTATCCTTTTTGGGATAATTATTTATCTACAGACCAAGAAAAAACCAGAAGATGTGACAGTAAATGTAACGGAAGATGGTCTGGAAATTGGAGATACTTTTTTTCCTTATAGTACAATTGAAAAATTCTGGATTATATTTGAACCCCCAGAGGTGAAGAACTTATACCTGAATATTAATAGAGTTTTACGTCCAGAAATATCAATTGACCTAGGCAAGGCGAACCCCATAAAAGTACGCGATGCCCTCCTGACTTATTTGGAAGAAGATTTAGAACAGGAAGATGAGTCTGGTCCGGATTACCTAAGCCGTCAGATGAAGTTTTAAAAGGAGGACTATTAATTAGCGCCTGTAGCTCAGTGGATAGAGCGTACGGTTGCGGTCCGTAAGGTCGCAGGTTCAACTCCTGCCAGGCGCACACTATTATCTTATTATGGAAGAATTTTCCAAACCGATATCCAGCCTTGCTGGTGTCGGAGACAAAACAGCATCAAAATTACACAAAATAGGTCTGGAGACAATCCAAGATCTAATTTTATATTTTCCCAGAGATTGGCAGGATCTATCGAAACTGACAACGATTAAAGAATTAGAAAAGGATGAGCTAGTAACAATTAAAGGCCGGGTGGATATCATCAATTCTAAACGGGCCTGGAAAAAGAAAATGAACCTGACCGAAGCATTAGTGTCAGACGACTCTGATTCTATTAAAATCATTTGGTTCAACCAGCCTTATATTGCTAAATCACTTAATCAAGGTGATGAGGTTTATTTTTCCGGAAAAGTTACTCAAGATAAATTTGGTATTCATCTGAATAATCCTACTTATAAAAAAGCTAATAAAGAGGAAACGACTCATACCGCCAGAATTGTACCTATCTATAGCCTGACAAAAGGCGTGACTGACAAACAACTTCGTTTTTTAATTTCAGAAGCTTTAAAATTTGCTAAAGACATTCCGGAATGGCTGCCAGAAGAATTAATCAAAAAATTTAAATTAAGAGACTTGCCCTGGGCTTATAAAAAGATCCACTTTCCCGATTCTTTTAAGGAATTAGATGAGGCAAAAAAGAGACTAAAGTTTGATGAATTATTTATTATCCAGCTTTACACCCAAAATCTGAAAAAAGAAGTGCAGGCACAAAAAGCGCCAACCATTATTTTTAAGGAGGATGAAATTAAAGAATTTGTTAAAAGCTT
>JAHJDF010000061.1 GCA_018812595.1 Gammaproteobacteria bacterium | reverse complement strand
TATAACGTTTATCCCAATGAAGTGGAAACAGCGATTGCAGAACATCCCGATGTATTAGAAGTCGCTGTCATCGGCGAGCCGAATGAAAATACCGGTGAAGTGATTAAAGCGTTTGTGGTAAGAAAAGATGAGTCATTAACGCGAGAAAAGTTGATGGCTTTTTGCCGCGAACGGTTAACGTTTTACAAGATTCCAAAACACTATGAGTTTTGTGGTGAATTACCGAAGACTAATGTCGGAAAGATCCTAAGACGCGCATTAAGAGAAGAACGCTTCCGGAACAAGAACGTGCAGTGAATGTCTTTCTTGTATATTTGCCTTTGCAAAAATTTGGCCCCTGTCATCCTGGCTACTTGTTGGAGATCCAGATCTCTTACCCGTCATCCCGCGAAAGCTAAGGATCCAGAATTGATATATCTTCTGGATTCCCGCCTACGCGGGAATGACTGATGTGGGTTGCAATTTCCTCGATCGAAAAACTCTGGATTCCCGCCTACGCGGGAATGACGGAGAAACATACAATCCAGAAAATGAATGAAAATTATGATCCGCGTCGGAAAGTAGGAGATTCTTGGCCAGCGACACCTGTAGAGAGTGCTTTTCCAGAGTGGGCAATAAAATTTTTAAATACTGGAGAGAATTTTGCCAGTTCCAAAGCCGTTACATCAACCGCTGCAGCCGATACATTTCTTACTGCATACACAGCAACTACCATGATAGCCATTGGTAAGTGTTGGATTTTTGTAAGAGATGATTTTCTTAATAACTCTTCTTTAACGTCATCATAAGTTGCTTTAGCCCCAGCTTTTACAGCTGTCATTCCAGGTTTGACTATTTCTGTTGCTGTATGTACGCCAATTTTTCCTGTTCTTTCTAAGGCATCACCAAACATTGGAAAAAGATGAAACATGAGGTCAAGCCATGCTTGAAATGCTTTAGGTAATGAATCAAGGCTAGGTTGATTTTTTTTATGACCAGCCACCTTCGCGTCATCTATTACTCGTCGCTCCCACCATTTTTTTAGAACATCTTTTTTCTTCTTTTCTTCTCTTTCTAAGAGCTCTTTGTCAAGTCCGGTTACTTCTACTGTTGGAGCAGCCATTGTTTTGTTCCTTTATTTGTTGAATACAAATAGTTTAGTTCAAATCCTTCATTCCTCAATCGTAGAGACGCGATTTATCGTGTTTCTTCTCATCATTTCCGAAAAAGCTAAGAATCCAGATTTAATATATTTTTCCGGATTCCCACCTACGCGGGAATGACTATTAAACGGATTGATTACCCCATCTGGATGCCCGCATTCGCGGGCATGACAATAGGGGTGTTATTAGGGGCGACAACAATTAGAGGTTATCAAGAATTTTTTGTGTGTTCGGTGAAGCGTTGCATCAAACCTGCAGTTGAGCTGTCGAGAGGCGGCTCTTCTTCAAAGTTGGCGGGATGCAAACGATTCACGATCGCTTTTGCTCGTGTTTTGCCTAATTCAACACCCCATTGATCGAACGAGTTGATGTTCCATAGAGCGCCTTGCACAAAAACCACGTGTTCATACAAAGCGATCAACGCCCCTAATGCTGAGGGTGTTAATTTCTTAATGAGCAGAGTGTTGCTAGGTCGATTGCCTTCCATAACTTTATGTTTTGCTAATTCTTTTGCTTGCTTGGATGTTGTGTCTTTTTGCAGGAGTTCTTCATACGCTTCTTGTTCAGTTTTTCCTTGCAACAGTACTTGCGATTGAGCCAGGCAATTGGCGAATAGAAGAGGATGATGCGACTCTAAATCATGGTGCGCTTCTATCGGCAAGATGAAGTCCACAGGCACCCATTGCGTGCCTTGGTGCAACCATTGGTGATAGGCATGTTGTCCATCGGTTCCGACACCGCCCCAAATGATTTCTCCTGTTTGGATGTCTGTTCGAACCCCATCGACGCAGCAAGTTTTGCCATTGCTTTCCATAAAGAGTTGCTGCAAATAGGAAGGAAAGAATTGCAGATGATGTGCATAAGGAATGATGGCATGCGTCTGAATCTCATAAAAATTCCGATACCAGATATTTAATAACCCCATCTGCACCGGCATGTTTTTTTCAAAAGCAGTTGTTTGAAAATGCCGATCCATCGCTTGAGCACCTTCTAACAATGCTTCGAAACGATCCATGCCGATGGAAAGTGCGATCGGCAATCCAATCGCAGACCATAAGGAATATCGGCCGCCGACCCAATCCCAGAATTCAAAAATATTTTCTTCGGGAATGCCGAATGCTTTTGCTTCAGGAATGTTTGCAGAAACAGCGATGAAGTGACGTGCCATCGCGTTTGAATCTTGTAATGCATCCAATAACCACTTTCTGGCGGAACGCGCATTGGTCAATGTTTCGCTGGTAGTAAATGTTTTGGAGGCAACAATGAAGAGGGTGGTTTCTGGATTTAATGGTTGCAGTGTTTCACTGAGCTGTGCTCCATCCAGATTGGAAACAAAGTGGCATTTCACTTTTTGACGTGAATACGGTTGCAACGCAAAAGTTGCCATACGAGGGCCGAGATCCGATCCGCCGATCCCAACGTTTACGCAATCAGTGATCGGTTTTTGAGTAGCGCCCAACCATTGATGGTTATGGATTTGATCTACAAATTGCCGCATCTGTGCCAGTGTTCGGCGAATAGCGGGCATGATGTTTTGGTTGTGTACCAAAAAACTATTCTGTTGATGGTTTCGTAATGCCGTATGTAAGGCCTCTCGTTGCTCAGTAATATTCAATATTTTTCCTGAGAACAGCGCATCAATGGCCTGATCCAGTGATCTGGATTCTGCCCATTTCAACAGCAAAGCTAGAGTTTCGTGTGTGATGCGGTTTTTCGAGTAATCGAGGAAGATTTCAGGAGCTTCGATCGAAAATGTATCGAAACGTTTTGGATCTTGTCGAAACAGATCTGACATCTCTATTGCAGCGATTGTTTGGTAATGCTGTTTTAGTTTTTCCCAATCAATGTTTCTTTGCATTTTTCCATCTCTCGTTAGGGTCATCCCAGCAAAAGCTAAGGGTCCAGAATTGATATCTTTCCTGGATTCCAGCAAGAAGCTAAGAATGACGGAAGAAACATACAATCCAGAGAAATATAGCTTAGATTAAAATCTGGATGCCCGCATTCGCGGGCATGACTTGGTGAATATTATTGATTGTTATTTTCTGGCGGCAGTTGAGGTGTGGCAGATGTGGCCGGTTGGTTCATTGAGTCGCTTGTCATAGGAGCTGTGACGTTTGCCATAGGAGTAGGTGGCACGATTTGGCTATGTAATGTGGTGCCATATTCTTCGAGAGTAGCCGCATGGTCTGCAACGGCTTTTGCTTCGTTTTCAATTTGAGTGGCTTGCGCGTTGGTGTTGTTTAATTGTGTTTGCAACATTTCTGTTTGTGCTTGCAAGTCTTGTGCATAAGCGTTGAGAACTTGAGCATACGACTGAAGTATTTGCACATTTTGTGTGGCGGTTAATTGTTTGGAGTCAGGCGCCTGATCCATGCTTTGTGTATGCAAAGCCATCAATTGCTTTTGTTGTGCAAGATTCGCTTCGTATTGGCTGTCCATTGCTTTTGTTTGTTGTTGTATGAATTGGGTTTGATTATTTAATTCTGTGATTTCGTTTTGCAGGGTTTGCAAATGTACTTGCATGAGTTGTTGAGGAGTTTTCTTATGTCCAAATTTGCAACCGGTTAACACTAAAGTGGATGAAAAGACGATGGCACTGATCAGTAAAATTTTCCGTTTCATAATGAAGTCCTCTTCGGTTAAAAAAACGAGGGGCAGGCTAACGATTTTTATAAGTTGAAACAAGGTTGCTGTCCCTCCATGGTTAAAATGCTGTTCATCGCCTCTATGCAATTTTTACAAACCTTCTGCATCTCATTAGAATGCGCCGCTTTTTGACTTTTCCTATTACGACAAAGGAGATCGTTATGAGATTCAAAGTATTCGCGTCCGCTTTGTGGATCGGATTTTGTTTGTTCGCTTTATCAGCATGTGTGTCTGTTGAAGGGTTGTACGTAGATCCTTCCTTTACCTATGCGTCGATTATGGAAAATAACATCGGGGTTGGTGGTGTTGTTTCTGTGCCAAGAGATTTAACCGCGGCAAGACAAAGTGCATATGCCAATCAGGTACGAGCAGCCATTATGCAAAAATATCCAGGAATCAACGTCATGCCTTCCGGTGATTTAACGCGAGCATTAAGTGCGCCTGATTATCGCCGCATGATGCGTTACTACCGTGATTATGGAGTGGTTCAGGACGAGTATTTGAAAACCGCGCATCGTCATATTAAACGCATGCGTTATGTTGCTTTTGCTCGAATTGTAGAAGACCAAATCTCCCATAATCGAACACAAGAAGATCCAGGGCCTCATACCCGTGGGTCAGTGACTATGACAACCACGTTGACGATGAAAGTGAATATGGTTGTTTATGATCTAAATAACGATCGTATGGTTTGGTCAGGCGCCGTAACGGAAAGCAACGAGAATAATAATCATTACGATATGAATGCAGTGTACGTGGGTCGTCACCATCGTCATGATGTAGATAAACAAATTGTAGCAAGTTTGGCGAATACGGCGTTGCAAGAGATGCAGGAAAGGCAGTATCACTATCCGTCTGCCCCAGCTGCAAACGATTTATTGAACGGTATCTTTAGTGGGCTTTTAACCAAGTTCCCCGTTCCTCCAAAACAACAGTAAATCCTTGTTCCATCATCATCCCAGCGTAGGCTAAGGATCCAGATTTTCTGGATTCTTGGCTTTCGCGGGAATGACGATATGAATGATGGTTGGAACATATAACTTGAATAAGATGGCTGAGGCGCCTGGACTCGAACCAGGAAAGCTTGAGTCAGAGTCAAGCGTGTTGCCATTACACCACGCCTCAAAAAGAGCGCGCTTTATAGCGGAAACCACAAAGCGCTGCAATGATAGGGTATAACTTTGATGAGGTTTTATACTCAAACGTAGAGACGTGATTTATCGCATCTCAGGATATAGACAACGATTAAAAGCTTAAATCAAAAAATCTCTTTATCATGCTTTAAACTTCTTGCGAAAAGAGTCCACTGAAAGGGCCTTTGGCTTATCAAGTAACTCTTTAGCAATTCCAATAACAGCGATGCCATTAGATTCAAAGGTTCGTTTTACTTGTATTTGCAATTCTGTTGGTATTTCACTGATGTTTATCTTCAATTGACCATTTGCTTTTAAAACTGCGACAAGGTTTTTCATCGCTTCCAGGTTCCCAAGTTCATATCGATTATCAGGAACATCGTAGTCAATGTGAGTTCCGTCTTTAAAGTCCATCGAATAACGTTCTATGGGAGGAAATTGATCTGCATTTGTTTTTTCCAAAGTATCCCAATTTATCGGTTTTTCTTTCGTTTCTTGTCCGGAAATTTCAATACGGAGTTTTTTTATGTCTGTTTTTGCAAGGTTGGAAATATAAGTTTTGTGGTCAAATGCTTTGATTCGTTTTCTATGTTCTTCCTGTGACAAAGTAGAAACCGTTTTCTTTTTCGTAGAAACAGTGGTTTCTTGTGCGATTTTGCATTGATCTTTTGTTGGTTTCTTCGTTTGTTGTTCTTCAGCTTCGATCGCAGAGACAGGCCTTTTCTCTTTTGTTGGAGGAAATCCGTTAATCATTGTGGGGGTTGTAGAAGAGTGTGAAAAAGAAAACATTTCTTTCAATTTTTCTCCCCAGCTAGAAAGAGTGTTTGTAATTACTTTTCCGTATGTTTTTGTGATTCCCGATATTTTTTCGCTAGATGTGACAACAATTTCGTGAAGGTCAAATTCAGTAGATTTCTGCCGCGTAGGTTTCATGGATTTCATGGATTTGGATTGTTGTACAGCAGCCGGTTGCACAATTTTATCCGGAGCTTTTTCTGATTGTATAACGACAATTTCTAATTCAGGTTTTTCTACTGTAAGTTTGGCCTTAGTAACAGCAATTTCTTTTGGAGCCTCAATCACAGATTCTTGCGCAACAGCTGTTTCGGGCTCTTGAGAAGGCCTCTCAATCTTTGCTTTACGTTCTTCCTCTGCTTTTGCTGCTGCAATTTCACGCGAGAGTTCAATCTTTTGTTCCGCTTTTTCTTCAAGGTGTTTCTTCTCTCTTTCGAATTCAGCAATTATTGGCTTCAAGTCTTCTTCTGCAGAAAGACTTAATTTTTCTATTGGCTTCGACACACGATCTATCGCTGAAGGATTAATGAGCCTCAGTCGTGATAGCAATGCATCAATGTCTGTTTCTTCTGCTTGCAACGCTTTTTTCAATTGCGCTTGAAGTTCTTCTATTTCTTCTAGGTGAATGTTAGATAACAAGCTTTTTGCTCGAGCAATAGCATCTTCTGTTAATGTCGATTTTTTTAAAATGTCTTCGAGTTTTGCTAACCTATTAGGAGTCTGTTCTACAACCTCATCCAATCTTTCTGCAATTTTCCGTACTGGTTCAAGTTGTTCACTAATGTTTAATTCGAGTTGATCAGAAATGTTAACTTTTGCATCGTGTAAATAGGTCCGTAATTCAGATCTATGAGCTACTAGCTGATCTAAAACTTGTGCAGTCTCGCGATTAGATCTTAGCGGTTGATACGTTGCAATTGCTTCTGCGACTTCATTTTCGTAAGCAATCAAATCAGCATCAATTGTTAATAGCTTATCAATGAGCTGATTCATCTCAGCGTCTGAATCTCCTAAATCTACAATTGCTCGATAGATCGATTGATGTTGTTGTTCGAGCGTGCCGAAATCAAGTTCTACAAGTTGCATTAACTGCCTTGTAAATTGTTCGTCTTGCGTTGTTGCAATCGCAACAGGTTGTTCAAGGAGCATAAGAGCTTTATAGAAAGTTACTTTCTGTTCATTACTAGCCGTATTATAGCTTTCAACTAAAGAGGCATGTCGCGCTAACACCGTTTCCATGGCTGTATCTAGCCACTGTAGCCATTGCATAAGGGTTGCTCTTGATTGATGAAGAGTATCTGCTGTTGGTTGTACATCTTCTTCAGGAAAACGTGCTGAAAAAAAATCTTGAGCGGCTATGATTTGTTGATTTAAGTCATTAATTTCCTCATGCAATGCTTCAGCTTCTTTCTTAAATTTTTCTTGTTCTTTGGTTAAAACTTTTTGCTCGAAGAAATCTACTATGGAAGGAGCGCTTTCAGCTCTTCTATCTCTGCGTGATTTTGGTTCTGAAGAAGGTTTTCGTCCGCCGAATGAAAAACGTCTTTTCTTTTTTTCTTCAGGTTTGGTTGTGGGTTCTGGCAGAGAACCTTTTCTTCTTGGCTTCGGCTGCTCAGGCGAAAGCGATTCAACTTCAGCCTTGAAAGAAGCTAACGTCATTCCAATTTCATTGAATTTTTGGGATTTTTCTGGATTAAGAAAAACAAATCCTTGCCTTTGTAACTCCTCTCGAATCTCAAAGTATCTTTTTTCGCGATCATCAATTCTTTTTAAGATTGTTTTTCTTTCTTTCTCGATTACATCCGCCTCTTTACTTTGTTTAGAAGCTTTTTTTAGGTTCTCTATCTGTCCTTGCATGAGGGCTGTGTCGATTTCTTTTAAGGCAGAATCTTCTACCCTTTTACTAGCTTTATTTAGAATTTTTTCAGGTTCTTTAGAAGGGTGTTCGGCTTGTGCTGTTAATGCAGACATCATGTCTTGCGCTTCTGTTGATAGTTGGATGCCTTCTTTTTTTAGCGCTTCATATTCGGTTTTACATTTTTCATATTTATCGGCTTGACGTTCTTTTGTTGCTGTATCGAGTAGCTTTAATTGTTTAAATTCATTTAAGACATCATTCAAAAACCGAGCTTTTTTTAATACTTCTAATTGCGGGGCTAATAATTTCAGGACTTCATTGTTCGAATAATCTAAAGCTTCTTCGAGTTTAAGTTGTAAATTGCTTTCTCTTGTAAGAGCCTTCTGTGCTTCTTTTTCTGCCTTCTTTGCTTCCTTCTCGGCTTTCTTTTTTGCTTTTTCTTCAAACCGATCTCGAAATGCTTGTATTTGTTTGACTAGCCCTGCGATTTCTTTTCTATTAGATGCGGTAATCGTTTGAGAATTAAGTAATTTCCCTTCATGCAAAGCCAATTGGAAGGCCTTGCCTTTTAAAGTTAATTGAATCCCTGTTATTTCATATATGAATGCGAGAGAGGGGATTTCTTTCGAAGTGGCATATTCATTCGCTGTTTGAACGAGCTTTTTAGCTTCTTCAATGTGTTTTTGTGCAAGCTTTTGAAATTCTTGTAATTTTTCCAGGTTGGCTATTATTTTTATGTTTTTACTTTGTTCTTTTTGAGCGTGCGCTTGCTCCATTGAAGCGTCCAAACCTTTTTCATATGCACCCATTTGAGGAAGCGAAATACCTTTTTCTTCGAGCATTGCTTGTGTGCTAACAAATTTTGTTTGAGCTGCACGTAATTCGTTTAAGTCACCACCTATCGGTTCAAGAGGAGGTAACTCGAGAGATCTGAAGTAATCTGCTTCTGCTTCTTGATATTGCGTTTCTAACCAGGTCAAATCTTCTAGATATTGTTTTGTTTCTTTTTCTAAAGAGGAGACCTCATTTAATGCATCATTTACTTTAGATGTTAGTTCTGAATCCACAGGTGTTTTTTCTATCGATTCTTTTAAAGCTTGCTCTAATGAATCTAATTCTTCTTTTTCGTCTTTGACTGATTGAAATCTGTCAGCCGTCGCTTGAATGGCTCGAAGATGAGCTAATGGATCAGTAGCAACTTTTTCTAGTGCGTTTTTTTCTTCTTCGGATAAGCGAGGGATATCTGCCATACGGGCTTTTAAAGCACCAACCCATTCTGTTAATTCTAAAAGGTTTGCTTGAATCACCGCCCCGAAAAATACAGCTCGTTTATTTTCAATTTGTTGTGAAACTTCTGCGTTAGTTTTCTTAAGAGCATCTGTGTTTATTTCGAGTAATGGCTGTTCTGCAGGAATGGTTTCTTCTAAAGAAAGTGAACGTTTAGTTTTTCTTGGAATTGAGGGTGAGGTCGTGAAGGCAGGTTTTTCTGCTTCAATTAATAAAGTTTGTATGGCTGCTGAGTTTTTGTGTGCTCTTGCCACTAAAAGGTGAGAAGCATCTAAGTTCGCCAAAGTGACGTTGAGAACGCGTAAATTGTTCCTTAGTAAATTCAATTCTCGTTGTAATTGATTCCATTCGTCAGTTTTAGCAAATGAAGGATTGTCTGCTTTAAGCGTTTCTGCGTATTGCCCGGAAGATTCCAACCAACTCTTTGCTAACCCTATTTTTTCTTCAATTTGTTCAAGAACATCTAATTGAGCGAGCAGTAAATCGATTTCATGAATTCTTGTTTCGCGTGTTTCATTTTCGAAAGCATCAAAAAATTGTAATCCTTCAATTCGAAGTCCTGCTTCTTTGAGGAGGGCTCGCATTGTAAGAATCGAAAGATTCTCCCATTGAAAAGAAAACATAATTCGCTCCATTGTTTCCTTTACAGCAGCTTTTTGTTTTTCTTTAACTTTTTTTTGTAATTCATTTAGAACGATTGTTCTGAAATAGTGCTTTAAAATTTCTTCTTGATCATCCTTTTGAACTTCCGATGATTTATCAAGGGATTCCTGTACGGAAGGTTCTTTTGTTTCGAGAGATTTTGATGGGGGTGGGGTGCTAACAGGTTCTGATGATTCAACCTCGATACCCGCTCGTTTCATAATTGCCTGAATTTCTTGGATAGGCTTTGTTTCATCTTCAAGAGCAATCCGAATCTTCCAACCTTCTTTTTTATCTATTTTTTTCTCATCGATAAGTTTTTTTACGTCCTTTCGATACTGTTTCCTAAGATGTTCTTCTCTAATTTCTCGTATGAACGCATCATCAGGCTGTATGCCTATATTGGTGAGGAGTGTTTTTAAATCTTCGTCGCCCAGAGCGTACTTGATGTTGTGATTGAGTGCTTGAAGGTTGCCGGGTGTTACATCGTCCAATGACAAAGACAGTGAGTGCATCCAATTTTTTAAAATTTGACTGTCAATCATTTTCAAAATGAGATCGGTGGCTGCTTCTGTCTTAATGGAGGTTATTAATTCAGGAGTGTGAGGAATGCCCGCTTGCGTCAAATGTCGTGCTAATTCTTCGCTGCTTGGGTTCTCACTTATAAATTGGTTAAGCGCTTTTATCATTTCTTTTTTTACACCTTCTTTACATACGAAGTTCGATTGGTCCAAAAGCGCTTTTTTTAAAGTTTTATTTGTAACAACAGAAATAAATCTATTGTTTCTCATCGTTTTTATTAACTCATCGGAAGATGGAAAGTCGATACTTTTTAAGTGGTATTTTAATTCTTCAGCATTAGGCCAAAGATCCATTGCTTTATTGAGTGATTCAATAGCTATTTCTGTCGTGCTTCGAGGAAAGTCTTGTCTATTTTCATAGAAATAGTCCCTTAAAGTTTCATCGTTAATTTTGTTAACTAAGGCTGCTTCCTCTGGTTTGAAGTCACTAACTTGTTTTGGTTTGCTTCCTGCAGAAAATCTTCTTAATAGTGAAGCCATGATCTTTCCCTCTTTAATGGGTGTTCGTATATTCGTTTTTTCTTACTTTTATAGGGTCAGTATATCCCATGAAAATTAAGAGATTATTAACATTTGTGTAAAAAAGATGCGATGAATCGCGTCTCTACGTTTGTTGTCTACAGGGCGTGATAAATTGTCTGGCTACGAAATAATCCTTAACACGTCATAGACAACTGTTAGTCCTAATAAAACAAGAATGAAAATCATGCTGAGGCGATACAAAATGATTTGGGCGCTTGTAGGTAAGCTCTTTTTTGTGAGCCCTTCAATGCATAAATACAACAGCTGGCCTCCGTCGAGACCTGGCAAAGGAAATAAGTTGATCATGCCAATCGACAAGCTGATAAAGGCTAAAAAGCGAAGAAAAACAATCCATCCCGCATTAAGTGCCGAGCCTGCATTTGTGAAGATGGCAATGGGACCTGCTAATAATCGAACAGAGAGTTTTCCTGTTAAGAGTTTTTCAAACATGTGCAAATTCAGCATGTTGTATCGATGTGTTTCGATCATTGCTCGCTTAAGTGCAGAGAGAGTTGGGTATTTTACGAACTGAATAAATTCTGGAAATAAGGGCTCTAATGGCGTTTTTGGAGCGATGCCTAATGCGCCTGTCTTAATGATTCCCCATCGATAACGATGACCTATTTTTGCAGAAACAGTGATAGAGATATTGTCTCGTTTGATCAAAACATCTACGCGTTGATCGGGGTGTCGATGAATAAAATTGGTCAGATCGTTCCAATTGTTAATGGAGTGTTTATTGATCCTCAAAATTTCATCGTTTCTTTTTAATTGCGCCGTATTTGCATACGGCATGTTTTCAAGGCGATCAATCACGACAGAAGAGAGTGCTTGTATTGGAATAATACCTAAACTTTGTAAAGCATTCGGTTCGAGATCGTTGAGTCGCCATTGATTTAACGAAAGCGTGTGCTGTTGAATGCGATTGTTTTGTCGTGTGGTTATTTCCATCACCCCCTTGTCCCCTAATCGCAGAAAAATAGCTGCATTAGCATGTGTCCAATCTTGGATGGGGGTGTGATCAATTGTGGTAATTTGCTGTTTCGCTTTGAGCTGTGCTTGTTGTGCTATGGAATTCGAAATGACCTTTCCAATCACCGGAAGATTGATCTGGAAACCAACAGCAAACACTATCCAATAAGTAAAAATGGCAAATAAGAAATTAGAGAAAGGGCCTGCGAAGATAACGATACATCGTTTAAAGAGTGCTTGATGATTAAAAGCGAAAGGGCGCATTTCTTCTGTGACAGGATCCTCTCTATCGTCAAGTAACTTTATATAACCTCCTAATGGAATTGCGGAAATAACGTATTCCGTTTCATTGTTACTACGCCACCGAAAGAGGACTTTTCCAAAACCAATCGAAAACCTTAAAACCTTTATTTTAAAGATACGAGCCGCAATGAAATGAGCAGTTTCGTGCACGCCAATAACGATAGAAACGGTAATAAAAAACGCGAAAAGTGTCGTAAAAAAATAAATCATAAATATTTTTATCTTGAATAAAGTTGTGCGAATACTAATGAAAAACGATCGGATAAAAACCTTTTATTTACAGTATTTTTTACGCTTTCGAGTGATTGGTTTATTTGGATTAATAGCATTGAATTTTTTCATTTCTACAAAGGAGAAAGATCATGTCTATGCGTCATTATGCTATGGCTTTATTGCTCGGGGCAGCTGTTGTATCAGCACATGCAGCTGTAAACAGTACATCCCATCATCATGTGTCTCAGAGTGTGCAAGTCACTAATCCTCAGCAGCTTGTAAATATCAATAAAGCAGATGCGAGCACTTTGGAGTCTGTTAAAGGCATTGGCCCGAAAAAAGCACAAGCGATTGTAGATTATCGAACCCAAAATGGACCATTTAAATCGATTGATGATTTAACAAAAGTGAAAGGAATCGGTTCCAAGAAACTAGCGAAAATTGCACAGCAGATAACCGTATAAAACACTGTATTTATAGGGCGCCGTCATCCCCGCGAAAGCGGGGATCTAGGTGTTGCGATGTGCTTCTTCGACTCGCTCGATGCGTCATCCCCGCGAAAGCGGGGATCTAGGTGTGTTGTCTTTCTTTCGTTGCTAGGTCTATGCATCATTCCCAGCTGCTTGCTGGAATGACAGAGCTGTGGATTTCTGCTTTCGCGAGAATGACAGAGAACTAAATTCTCGCGAAAGCTAAGAATGACGTAAATCTGGGTGCCTGTTTGTGCTGGCATGACAATGTTGTTGTAAATCTTTCTATGGCGATCTTTTTTCTTTTTGGGATTAGCAATGTTTTATTGCTTCATTCATTGCCGCCGCTGTGGCTATTGTTTTATTTTTTTGTTTTTTCTTGTTTGCTTTATGCATTTTTACATAAAAAAATTTTCTTCTATTTATCTGTTTACTTGTTTGGTTTCTTTTGGGTTTCGTTGTTCGTTTTACACTGTATTTACAGTGTTTTGCCGCACTCGTTAGAAAACAAATTGCTCGTGGTTAAAGGGACAGTTCTTACGATTCCTGTACACAAAACGTATGGGGAAAAATTTTTATTTCTTATACAAAAAGTAAATCAC
>JAHJDF010000060.1 GCA_018812595.1 Gammaproteobacteria bacterium | reverse complement strand
GGATTTAAAGTAATTGCAGGATATTCTCTTCATACCCCGGAAAGTTATCCGCCGATGATCGCTAGAGGTAGAGGTAATGAGCGAGCTCCCAGCAAAAAGGAAATGAATGAATTTAATACTTTCATTTCTGAATTGAACCGATTTATTTATATTCTTGGTGAAGGTAAAGAAATAAAAAGAAAGAAGATGAATATCGGTTTATTAAATAGTTTATTGCCAATGTTTTCTCGTACCAAAGCACGGAAAGATATGGGAGAAAAGTATATTGATGATGCACTTTGCACGGAATGTGGTACTTGTGAAAAGATATGTCCATATGGAGCAATTAAACTCAATCCAAAGCCCATTTTTGATATGAATAAATGTTATGGGTGCTGGGCTTGTTATAATCATTGTCCCAATAAAGCGATTTACACCAAAAAGTACCGGGGGATTGGTCACTATCCAAAACCTAACAGCCAATTGACGGAAAAATTGAAAGTCTGATCGGGGACATCGCCTAACAGCGGATAAAAGGGAAATCAATTTTCTCAAATTATGCATAATGCCAGATACATCTTGGACTCCAGGAGGTCTTAGGTCTCGTGGAGTTTTTTGTATACACTTGCGACGATCGCAAGAAGTGTTTACACCGAAAAACAGTCTCTGGCGCTTTTCAAAATAAATTATCTCCGATACAATTTATGATGACACTGCGACAACCTCAAAGGCCGACATTATCTAAAACGCTTCAGGAGTCCAAAATAGGGTGGCATTATACACTGATTTGATTTTACTGTTTTGATAATTCATAATTAAATGCCGCCAAACCCCAGTAGCAGAAACTTCGTTTCGCTACGGGGCAGGGAAAAACTTGTCGTGCCAAAGGCAGATCCGCCTCTGGCGGAAAATTGTCAAAGAATGCCAAAGAACCTGAACAAATGTCGGCTCGAACTTTATTTTGGCCGGAAGCGGGCTTTTCCGAATTTCCACCATTTCCAAATTATTAATCTTGCTTTTCCTCATTATATTTGTTAGTATAATAGTGGTAGAATTATTTGTCAACAATTTTATGTTATCAAATTATGGAAAATAAACAAGAGAACAAATTAGGACAAAAAATTAGATCTCTACGGGTGAAACTTGACCTTTCGCAAGATGAATTTGCGAGAAAAGCCGATGTTCCCTATACAACACTAACCAAGATTGAAACAGGAGTAATCAAAAAACCATCAGTTTTTGTTATGGCGAAGATTGCTAAAGCGTTGAATGTTCCGATTGAAGATTTAATCAATTAAAATTATGAGCCAAGCGATTATCTCATTACTGAATAAGACAAAAATTGATCACTCGTGGTCTTTTTCTGATAAGACAAGAAAGGACACAGCGTATATTACACATGGCTATCATCGCTACCCTGCAAAATTTATTCCGCAGATAGTTTCCCGTCTAGCAGAAAAATATACAAAAGAGGGTGATTTCATTGTTGATCCATTCGGTGGGTGTGGAACGACACTTGTTGAATCAAAAGTTATGGGACGACCATCTATTGCTGTTGATATTAACCCTGTTGCCGTTTTGATCACAAAAGCAAAAATCACTCCAATTAACCCAGATAAAATTGAGAAAGAATTTGCAACACTTCAGAAAAAATTAGAAACCTATAACGAAAATACAAAAGTCAAAGCTCACGAACACGAGCGAATTGATTACTGGTTCAAGCCGGAAGACAAAAGAAAACTCGCTTTTATTTTTGCCGAAATTTCAAAAATTAAAGATCAAGATGTTCAAGATTTTTTCTTTTGCGGATTTTCAAATATTCTCAAAAATTGTTCAATATGGTTGCAAAAAAGCAACAAACCAACAAGAGATTTTGAAAAAAAGCCGTCAGATCCAATCAAAACTTTTTTTAAGCAAATAAAGATGATGTTGCGAGGCAACGTGCGATTATTTGAATTGCTATCAGAAAAAGGTTATTTGAAAATTCCAAGTAAAGTAATTTGCACGGACGCAAGGACAATCCCGGCTAAAGATAACAGCGTTAGTTTGATCGTTACTTCACCGCCATATGTTACCTCTTACGAATACGCCGACTTGCACCAGCTCACCGCTTTATGGTTGGAATATACAAAAGATTTAAGTGATTTCCGAAAGCGATTTATTGGCACCTCATATCACAACAAAAAAGATTTGACGCTTAATAGCACGATTGCAGAAAATATAAGAAAAGAATTATTAAAGAAAGACAAGAAAACTGCCGAGGAAGTTTCAACATATTTTAGCGAAATGAATCAAGTTTTTGTAGAGATGAAAAGAATGTTAAAGAAAGGCGGTAAAACCTGTATTGTTATCGGCAATACGAGCTTGAAAGGCGTTGAGATACTTAATGCCGAAGTTTTTGTCGAGCAACTGCAAAACTTGGGGTTAAAGATTTCCGATATTATAAAAAGAGAAATACCCTCAAAAAATTTACCTTCTGTTAGAGATGAAAAAACTGGCAAGTTCGCAAGTATAACCGACAAAAACAAAGTTTCTGCTTATCCGACAGAATATATTTTAGTAATGGAAAAATAAAATTATGACAATACAAGATCTTATCAAGATTTACGAAACGAAAAAGAAAAAATATGATGCGCAAGCGTATCGTCATATTTCAAATGTTTTGAAGGAAGCAAAAGAACAGCATAAAAAAGATTTTAACGGCAACGATCATGAGCAATCCTGGCGTGCTTTTAAAGGTAAAAATCTTGAAAAATTGATTGAGTATATTATTACTGACGAGGTTAAAGCCTTAGGATT
>JAHJDF010000118.1 GCA_018812595.1 Gammaproteobacteria bacterium | reverse complement strand
GGCATAGACGGCTTCATTTATCCCCTTCCACTGCCCCTTTACTCCATCTATCACCTCACCCTTCTTGACAGGTTTATTGGCTCCATAAGGGTCTATCTCATAAGATGCCTTGCAATCAAGCCAGCTATAGGCTCCGCATAACCCTGGTCTCTCTGGCGTGACAATACAGACATGGGTTGGTGCAAAGGATTGACACAGGGCACAGGAATAGAATATATCCACACCCTCATCCGTCATACCAGCAGTCCTCTCATCCCTGGCTTTATAGCTATCCTTAGCCTCAGCGAGCAACTCTTTCACGCTCTTCTCTTCGGTATAAATCTTTATCTGCACCTTGTCTATTATACCTGAATAAGCCTCGTGGTATTTGGCATGGATAATATTTCCAAAATGCTTAAGCCTGAAGCCTTTCTCATAAGCAGACTTGCTTATCCGTATCCAGTTTCCATCACGCTGACCCGCATGCCAGACACCCTGAGCCTCATTGATGAGCTTATGTATCTGTCGCTCTAAGATTGGCTCAAAATCCTTCTGAAACCTTGCCCCAGCTATCTCTATCACCAGACCCAAAGCCAGACTTTCACCCGATTGTATCCCATCTAAATCATGTCCAATAACCTCTATTTTGCCATCTTCCACCTCTTCAGAAGATCGCATCACTGTGTATTCAAAGGAAGGCTTACCAGTCCTGAAGCCAGACACCTCAAGAAAAACATCCTCTTTTCGTATCCTTTCACCCTCAAAGGCAGGGGCATAAGAGACTGGAATCTCTATCTTTGTCTGGACAACCTTCAGCCCCCTGACCTGTAAAGCCTTTTCCACTATCTCTGCATGAGGGATATTTGGGACTACATGCTCATAGAGGCAGATTCCCCTTGGGTAAATGGCAGGTATATCTGTATCAGCTATAGTTGGAAAGCCGTAGTTGATAGCACCAGCAGCCGTGGCATACCATTCATCTGTAACCTCACCAAAGGCAAGGACAAAGGCAAAGACCCGATGACGATTATACATCAGGATTCTTTTGGCATCGCCTGGTAGGACACCACCAAAGGACATAGCCGCCCTTGTAGCAAAACCAAGGGCAAAGACAGCCGCAGTAATATCAGGACCAAAAGTATCAAAGGGTTCGGTATAATATATTGTTGCAACTGCACCACAGATGGCATAATCGGCAAGTATATCTTCTTTGGACATTTCACTTATAACCTTAAACGCCTTTTCCATTATTTGATTATCCCAATCTTGCCCATGCCAAGCTTCTGGTTCTGGTTGTTGGTGATGAGGTAGATATAGACACCAGAGGCTACATCATTACAATTCCATTCAGCAGAGCCATTTGTGTTGGCAAGCTCTTTTTCATAGATAAGCTCACCTACGATGTTATAGATACTTTTTAATTCTAATCTTGTCTTCAGTTATTACTGTAAATGCATCTTTTAGTTTATCCTTGTAGACCAAAACCTCTTTTATCGCCTTCACCCTATTTGTGGGTCTTTCATCTTTTAATCTCAGAAGAATTATTCCTCGATGAGAAAGAAGTTTATGAAATACCAATTCTCCAAAGTCTTTGTCGTGGGTTATAACAATCCCTTCTTCTATCATTGCTTGTGACAAGATTGCTTCATCTTCAATCTCAGGAAAGTCTTCTGCTATTGCAATAACATCAAACCCTTCTTTCCGCAGATAATCTACTATCGCCATACCAGCACTCTCATCCACCAGAAACTTCACTTTGCCACTGCCAAACTTAGAGGATATACCTCTTCGCTACTCACCACATTTGTTGCGTAAAATAATACTGCTTGAATATCTTCTGTCTTAAGGCGGGGATATTCATTCAATATCTCCTTTTCAGGGAGCTTTTGGGCAAGCATCTTGAGAATAAGTTCAACAGGAATCCTTGTTCCCTTAATCACTGGCTTGCCAACCATTATCTTTGGATCAACAACAATCCGATCCATCCACCTCAATCTATCAATAGCCATTCAAACCACCTCCATATATTTTTTGTGAAACAAAAAATATTAGTAACTACTCAGGGGACATTGGTCACAAAAGGGAGATTATAAACTACGAAATACGCTAAAATACGCTAAAATGAATAATAATGAATAATAGTAACACTTTACTCATCTGAAGGGAAAATGGAAAAACTTTCGGAAAAAGGGAAAAAAGAGAAAATTAAATTAACCGCGAATGAACACTAATAAGACGCGAATAAAAAGAAAGGTTTTTTATTCATTGGTGTTAATTCGTGTTTATTAGCGGTTAATATTCTCTTCTTTTCCATTTTTCCCTATTTCCCCTTTTTCCTTTGTTGCACTTCACGTGGGTAAATAGTAACGAATAATATTATGTTCAAATAATGAAAACTATCAGATTACAGAAAACTGTTTCAAGGTTTACAAGGAAAAAGAAATTTGTGAATCAGAATTTTTAGCGTTTTTCGCGCATTTCGTAGTTATCTTTTAGTAGCTGAATAGTTACAAATATTATCTCACAATTCCGATCTTGCCTATGCCAGGCTTCTGGTTCTGGTTGTTGGTGATAAGGTAGATATAGACACCACTGGCTACATCTTTTCCTGATTTATTCTTTAAGTTCCACTCTACCTTGCCATGAGTGTTGGTGAATTCTTGTTCAAAGATTAGTTCACCTGCGATGTTGTAGATGGTTATTTTACATTGGTCGGTCAGGTTTTTGAAAGTTATTTTATTATGACCTTTGCAGGGGTTGGGGTAGGCGATGATATTGGTTAAGTCTGGTGCAGCCACTTGCCCAATTATACCAAAATGTAATCTAATGAGTAACTTTTAATATGTAAGGAAAGCCAGTCATAGACCGAAGTCTTTCATACTATATTACCTGTTAGATTGCAACTTGGTATTACACCTGCAGGTGCGATTATGGAGAGATGGGTAAAGGTGCCAAGAATGATGTTTTGAAAGGGGTCCAAGCTACAAGGGATAGTTTCCCAGGTGTTTCCATTATCTGATGAGATGTAGAGCCTTAAGGTATTCTCATTTATATTCCCAAGCTGTGCCTCGTTGTAGTGTATCTCAATATGGATTGGGTTGGTGAATGTGCCTGAGAATCTCTGGCCTGAGGTGCCATAAGCATTAACTACAACACCAATACCAATGTTTCCTGAAAGGTTTTGCAGGAGATTACCTGATGCAGGCTCTGGTGGGAGGATAATAAGGGATTCTGTGTTTGTTCCTATTCTGATTGTTGCTGTTCCCCAGGAGGCAGTCAATGGGCCGATATAGGGGTTAGTAGCGTCTATTTGCTTACCCACAATGATAGTAGCTATGGCTGTATTTGTGCCGTCAGTTGCGGTAATTGTGCCGATGCCACAAGAGGCAAGATGAAAGACAGTGGATGTGCCATAGAATGAGCTTGCTGTTCCAATGCCTCCAAGGATAGTCCATGTTCCTGAAATATGACCAATAAGGTTGTCTCCTGCATCATAGCCTCTAAGATATAGGATTTTGGTGCCATCTGTGGTTATGCTTGTTGTCCCAATCTCTTCGCCTGACTGATTCACTATTCTTATCTTGGAAAGAGAACCTGTTGGTATGCCAGAAATTTGGTTTGACTTGTCTGATTCATTGCCTGCCTTATCGTAAGCAGAGATGGCGATGTAGTAAGTGGTGCCATTGGTTAAGCCTGTTAATTGATAGTTTGTAGCAATTGAGCCTGTGTCTATTATTTGAGTATATGTTCCTGATTGGCTGCCTATGTAAACCTTGTATCCAGCAAGGTTTGTGTCTGTTCCCTGCGTCCAGATAAGATTGAGCCTTCTATCTTGTGCAGGGTTGGTAACAGAGACCAGGGTTGGTGTGGAAGGTAAGATACCATCTAATGTAACAGTGATTGTGGCGTCCTTTGTGTATGTTATGGTATCAATAGTTAGATGTCCTGTCACTGTGCCATCAATAATGTTGTCCCCTTCATTTACTGTGTATGTTCCCCGATAGGTTCCAGATGATACCTCTGTCATTGTTATTGTGGCTAAACCTGCAATCGTAAATATCGCTACACCACCTGTCTGTGCCTGCATTGTTACAACAAGATTATCTCCAATTCCAAGGAATGTAGTGGCATTGTGGGTGATAGAGGCGATCTGAGGCGGTGATCCTCCTCCAAGTGCAATAATAGAGAGGTGATTGATTGTGCCAATAATGGTATTTTTGGTGGCGTCTATACTATAAGCAAGGGTTCCCCAGGTGTTTCCATTATCTGATGAGATGTAGAGCCTTAAGGTATTCTCATTTATATTCCCAAGCTGTGCCTCGTTGTAATGTATCTCAATATGGATTGGGTTGGTGAATGTGCCTACGAATGCCTGACCTGATGTGCCAAAGGCTTTGACCACAACACCAATCCCAATGTTTCCTGAAAGGCTTTGCAGGAGATTTCCTGATGCAGACTCTGGTGGAAGAATAATAAGGGATTCTGTGTTTGTCCCTGTTCTAATTGTTGCTGTTCCCCAAACTGCAGTCAATGTGCCAATATAAAGGTTGGTAACATCTATCCTGTTGCCAACAATGATGGTGATTATGTTTGTATTTATTCCATCGCTTGCTGTGATTGTGCCAATGCCTGTGGAGGTGGCATAAAAAATGGTAGATGTGCCAAAATTATAAAATAAGGTGCCAATGCCAGAAGAGGTTGTCCAGGTGCCAGAAACATAGGTATCCGTTCCTTCTTGAGCAAGGCAATATAAGGTAGTTGTCCCAGTAAGAGGAATTGCCCTTCTATCTGTCTCTATTCTAATTCCTTCGGGAATAAGGGTTGTTTTTGCCTGAAAGGTAGTGGGTATGGGTTCATAATTACTCACTGCATCTATTACCCGCGAATAAAATCTATAGCTATGCCCGTATTTACCTGTGTAGGTCAAAGAGCCTGAGAAAGTGGTCAGGGGATTCTCAAAAGTTTCAGTATAGCAAGCGAGATAAGGGCTACCATTATCTGAGACATAGATAGTGAAGTTTCTTACTCCCGAATGGGCATCTCCTCCGGAATAGGTTAGCTTAAAGGTGGTCTGGGTGCAGATTGGAGAAAGGGGACCAATGCTACTTACGGGCAGGTTTGCATCAATGGTGTTATAAACCTCTGGGGTATCTATTGGGGGGTTGATATCAAAAACAATGGTCGCCTTATTTTTAATTTGGGCACCAGAGGATAGATTTTGTTTGGGCTTGATAGTAAAACTTACCCAGCCCTCTCCCTGAGGGGAATTGGTATTGGGAACAAGGAGGTCGGTAAGTTCACCTGTGTTTATATCCCTTCCCTCAAGTATCCATTGCACCAAACCTGTATCTGTGACTGAGGCTTGAATCTGAAGCCTCACTGTATCTGTCTCAGGTGTGCCATTACTCCATGTTCCCAAAGAGAATATTGTTGAAGTAGAAATCTGCTTACTCTCTTCTGGAATCTTAATCATCTTATCCCCTATACAAATATCACCAAACTCAAGGGTTGTCCAATCAAGGTCAGAATCAAGCTGGTCATAGAGCTTAATCTTCTGGGCAGGAGCAGTAGCTGTGCCAAGGTTTTCAAAGTAAATTATGTATTGGAAGCTCTGGTCAGGAAGAACCCAACGGTTTTGTCCAAAACCAGTAGGGCCGGCTTTGTCGTTGGGGTCAACAGAAGCTACAGGAGTAATATTTTTTGACTTTTCTTGTTGATTTGGTGCTTGAAGATAAAGTAGAGCCCCTTCAAAAGTTTTGCTCATAGCCATATAGAAAAATTCGCTGGCCTTGTATGGCACCATTAATGGACCTAAAACGCTATCTTTTAAGAGTCTTTCCCCAATATTTTTTGTAGTAGACCAAAGTGGTTGTTCCAATCCTTTCCACTCTTTTGATGTATCCTCCCATCCCTTTTTGAAACAGTCCCAAAATGCTGATCTCAGTGTTTGATCATTACCAACTGGTTCCCACATATGTTTATAACTATTCCAAAGAACATCTCCAAAAAAGTCTGTGGCAATTCCAACACCACTCCAGACGATGATACCAACAATAGTAATCTCACGAGTGCGTGGGGTATCAGCATAAACTATAACTTTAAGCTTGCGAACTTCATCACTTTTAAGATTCGGCAACCAAAGTAATGTTGGCGTAGAAAACTCTTGATTAGTTATGGAGTCTATTAACACAACCCCATCTTCTCTTTCTACTCTTATTATTTTTAGTCCAGGAATATCAATGTGAATGCACATATCTTCTGCATCAATATTCCCTGAATTTCCTACCTGAATCCAATAACTTTGCTCTTGTCCTACCCGTATCTGCTCTCGTCCCACAATCTCAACCCACAACTTTGGTTCACCTCCTTGCTCAATAGTGAACCCTTCTGGTAATACAAGGGTCTCACCAAGATTCTCCACTACAACATCCCATTTCCCTGGTTTTTTACCAGTCAGGTCAAATGTGGTGGTAAGGCGATTAGAGCTATAAATCGTATTTGTGCCGACAATATCGCCTTCTCCGCTCCTTCTCAATTTAGGTATAGCCCCTTCCTGAAATCCCCTACCGATTATCTTTACCGTAACTACACCTGCATCACCTCCTTTATTAGGTGATATGCTCAAGATACTTGGCGGTACTACTATCTGATACTCATAAGCACCAATATCAACTGTGCCGTTGACTATCCTTGACTTGCCGTCTTTGTCGGTTGATGGGATTGCTGGGGCTGTGTTTGAGCCTGCATCAATGCAGGGGGAGGAAGAACCAAGGTGAAAGTCAGCACCTGCGATGAATTGGGGATTGAAAGAGATGTCGTGTGTTCCAGCAGAGCAGCCATAGTAATTGTGGGTTGTAGGTGAACCATTCCCCCAGACACAGTTGTAGTTAATAGTCGGGTTACCTGAACCATCGTTATAAATGCCATAATAGCTTGTGTTTGTTGTGCCATTCTCTGTGATGATGTTGTTGTAAATAAATGGGGAGGATTTGTTGCAGTAAATGCCATACTGGGTATTGCCTGCTATAGTGTTGTTGGTGATGAGAGGGGAGGAGGAGTAGCAGTAGATGCCACAGCTATTCCCTGATATGGTATTGTTGGTGATGGTTGGGGAGGAGGAGGAATCGCAGTAGATACCCCTGTTACTACTTGTTATGGTACTATTGGTAATTACCGATGAGGAGGTATAAGGGGTATAGTAGATTGCTATATCATAAGCCTCGCTCAAAGTGCAGTGGTCAATGGTAATAGAACGGTTATTCACCCAGACCATGTAGTAGTAGTAACTACTG
>JAHJDF010000059.1 GCA_018812595.1 Gammaproteobacteria bacterium | reverse complement strand
CTGTTAACTCTGCTGATATTTCCGAGCAGCTATTGGAAGGGAAAAAGACAGAAACACTTTCATTATTAGATCAAGTGTCGGGATATGAGACAGACGATTCATATGCAGGATCAGACATTAATGATGATGAAGTTATCCCGCAGAAAACAACAGGAAAACAGAAAAGTCATTCATTGTTTAAAAGTTTATTTTCAGAAAAAACGTCTGAACAAAACGATTTCGATCACCCTCTTATTACTCCAGCCCTAACATGAGGCTAGCTTCTATGAAATTGTCTAGATCGCCGTCTAGTACTGGTTTTGGATTTCTTGTTTCATAGCCGGTTCTTAGATCCTTTACTCTCGATTCATCTAACACATACGAGCGAATTTGATTTCCCCAACCGATGTCCGACTTTGTTTCCTCTAGCGCTTGCTGCTCCTTTTGTCTCGACTTCAACTCGCGTTCATACAACTTCGCTCGCAATTGGCTCATCGCTTGAGCTCTATTTTTATGCTGCGAACGTTCGTTTTGACACTGCACCACAACACCCGTTGGAATATGCGTAATGCGCACCGCGGAATCCGTGCGATTCACATGCTGACCACCCGCACCCGATGCACGATAGGTATCGATCCGTAAATCAGCAGGATTAACCTCAATATCAATTCGATCGTCTACCTCAGGATAAACAAACACCGATGCAAACGACGTTTGCCGCTTGTTGTTTGCATTAAACGGCGACTTACGCACCAAGCGATGAATCCCTGTCTCCGTTCGCAACCACCCGTAGGCGTACTCGCCTTCAAACTTGATCGTCGCGCTTTTGATACCAGCCACTTCCCCTGCCGACACTTCAATCAGCTCCGTATTAAAACCACGTCGCTCACCAAACCGAAGATACATGCGCAACAACATCTCAGCCCAATCTTGTGCTTCTGTCCCCCCGGAACCCGATTGAATATCGAGATAAGCATTGTTCGCATCCATCTCGCCCGAAAATTTCCGCTTAAACTCCAAAGCCTTTAATCGCGACTCCATCTTTAAAAGATCCGCACGCACAGCAACCGCCGCACTCTCATCATCTTCAGACGCCGCCAAATCCAGAAGCTCACCGGCATCACTCAACCCTTCCTCTAAAGACTGAATCTCATCGACCACACCCTCTAACATCGCACGCTCTCTGCCCAACGCCTGCGCTTGCTCCGGACGCGACCAAATATCCTCCGCCTCTAACTCGCGATTCACTTCTTCTAAACGTTCACGCTTGATATCGACGTCAAAGATACCCCCGAAGCTCGTTAACCCGAGCTTTGAAATCACGAATACTCTCCCGCATAGGATTCATCTCAATCATGACTGTTTTTCCTTAAATAATTTCTTGTAAAAGACGCGATAAATCACGTCTCTACGTTTGCTCGATATCGAGAATTCAATTAAACGTGCGAACTCACTTCGCGGGTCTCGAAGAACTTCACATCCGGCCAGCGTTCTTGTACCAAATTCAAATTCACACGTGTCGGCGCCAAATAAATCAATCGATCTGCGCCATCAAGCGCCAGATAATCAAACGCACGATTCCTAAACTCCTCCAGCTTCTTCTTATCCCCACACTCTACCCAACGCGCCAATGCGACGTTCACATTTTCATAACCGCAATCCACGTTGTATTCATGCTTCAACCGATACGCCACCACATCAAACTGCAACACACCCACAGCCCCCAAAATCAACTCATTGTTCTTGAGCGGCCGAAACACTTGTGTCGCACCTTCTTCAGACAACTGAATCAATCCTTTCTGCAAAGCTTTTAGCTTCAATGGATCTTTCAATCGCACCAAACGAAACAACTCCGGTGCAAAATAAGGAACCCCAACAAATTGCAACTTTTCCCCTTGCGAAAAAGTATCGCCAATTTGAATCGTCCCGTAATTGTGCACACCAATAATATCTCCCGGCCAAGCCTCCTCTGCCTGTTCACGTTCACTCGCCATAAACGTCAACGCCCCCGAAGACAAAATCGAGCGACCCAAGCGACAGTGAAAAAACTTCATGCCTTGTTCGTAATGCCCCGAACAAATACGCATAAACGCCACACGATCGTGGTGATTAGGATCCATGTTGGCCTGAATTTTAAAAACAAACCCCGTAAATTTTTCCTCATCCGGCTGCACCACACGTTCTAATGCTTCACGTGATTGAGGAACCGGCGCAATTTTTACGAACTCTTCTAACAACTCACGCACACCAAAATTATTGATCGCTGAACCGAAAAACACAGGAGTTATTTCACCTTTTAAATAAGCTTCCAAATCAAACGCATGACTCGCCCCTTTCACCAACTGAATCTCTTCACGAAACTCCACTGCTTGCGAACCCAAGACAGCATCTAATTCCTCATTCATCAACCCTTGAATCACTTTGTACTTTTGAATGCGATCGCCTTTCCCAGAAGTATAAAGAACCACTCGGTCTTGAGCCAAGTGATAAATCCCCTTGAATGTTTTTCCCATCCCGATCGGCCACGTGATCGGTGCACATCGAATATGGAGCACGTTTTCAATGTCATCCAACAACGCAATCGGTTCCAAACAATCGCGATCGAATTTATTGATAAACGTCAAAATTGGCGTCTGTCGCATGCTACAAATTTCCAACAATTTCACGGTACGCGATTCAACGCCCTTGCCCCCGTCAATCACCATCAGAGCAGAATCCACGGCCGTTAACGTCCGATAAGTATCCTCAGAAAAATCGGCATGCCCGGGGGTATCCAATAAATTCACAATCCGTTCTTGATACGGAAATTGCATCACGCTCGTCGTCACAGAAATCCCGCGCTGTTTTTCCAACTCCATCCAATCCGACGTCGCATGCCGCGCAGCCTTCCGCCCTTTCACAGAACCCGCCAATTGAATGGCTCCACCAAACAAAAGAAACTTTTCAGTCAAGGTAGTTTTTCCCGCATCCGGATGCGAAATAATCGCAAACGTGCAGCGTTTTTTTATTTCATCATCAAGCTTCGACATACTTGTTCCTTAAAATTACTCGTCATCCCCGCGCTTTTCTCGTCATTCCCGCGAAAGCGGGAATCCAGTTTTATTTATTTTCTGGATCCCCACTTTCGCGGGGATGACGACAGGCCACTTTCGCGGGGATGACGACAGGCCACTTTCGCGGGGATGACGACAGGCCACTTTCGCGGGGATGACGCGTCCCTACAAAACCTCTTTCAAAAATTGACCTGTGTAAGAGCGCTTACACTCCGCCACCTTTTCCGGCGTTCCCGTCGCGATCACTCGACCGCCTTGATCACCGCCTTCGGGTCCCAAATCAATCACCCAATCTGCCGTTTTAATCACATCCAAATTGTGCTCAATAATCACGATTGTATTTCCACGATCCCTCAAATCGTGCAACACAGAGAGCAACTGCGCCACATCATGAAAATGTAAACCAGTGGTCGGTTCATCTAATAAATAAAGTGTTTTTCCCGTATCACGCCTGGATAACTCTCGAGACAACTTAATACGCTGTGCTTCTCCACCCGACAACGTCGTCGCACTCTGACCGAGATGAATGTAAGACAACCCAACGTCAATCAGCGTCTGCAATTTACGAGCCAACATCGGAATCGCATCGAAAAACTCTCGCGCTTCCTCAACGGTCATCTCAAGCACTTCGTAAATGTTTTTTCCTTTATATGTGATATCGAGCGTCTCTCGATTGTATCGCTTCCCTTTACAGGTATCGCACGTCACATACATGTCCGCCAAAAAATGCATTTCGACTTTAATCAGCCCATCGCCCTGACACGTCTCACAACGCCCCCCTCTCACATTGAAACTAAAACGCCCTGGCTTATAACCACGCGCACGAGCTTCTTGCGTTGCAGCAAACAAATCGCGAATCGGCGTAAAAAGCCCTGTATAAGTCGCGGGATTCGATCGAGGCGTGCGCCCGATAGGACTTTGATCGATCGCCACCACTTTATCTAAAAGATCCAACCCTTCGATCGCTCGATAACGCCCTTCCTGCAAACTCGAAGCATTATTCAAACGTCTCGCCGTAATCGGGTACAACGTGTCATTCATCAAACTGGATTTCCCGGAGCCTGAAACCCCTGTAATACAAGTCATCAACCCCAGAGGAATGGCCACATCGATGTTCTTCAAGTTATTACACTCGGCTCCTAACAACCTTAACGTCTGCTTTTTGTCATAAGCCACTCGTTGATCCGGCACTGCAATTTTCTTCGCCCCGGACAGATATTGTCCCGTCAAAGAATTCGCGTTGTTCATGATGTCCTTGGGCGTTCCTTGTGCCACAACGTACCCGCCGTGCACACCTGCGCCCGGCCCCAAATCAAGCACATGATCCGCCGTCAGAATCGCTTCTTGATCGTGTTCAATCACGATCACCGTATTGCCAAGATCTCGAAGATGCCGCAACGAATTCAACAACCGTTGGTTGTCGCGTTGATGCAACCCAATAGACGGCTCATCCAACACATACATCACCCCAACAAGACCCGCACCAATTTGACTTGCTAAACGAATGCGCTGCGCTTCGCCTCCCGACAACGTCTCAGCTGTTCGATCCAACGTGAGGTAATCCAACCCAACATTAATCAAAAACAGCAATCGGTTTCCGATCTCTTTCAAAATCTTGGCTGCGATTTCACCGCGATGCCCCGAAAGCTTCACCTCTGACAAAAATTGATGCGCTTTTTTAATAGGCATAGCCGTAACCGTTGGAAGGTTGGTCTCCTGTACAAACACATGCTGCGCTTCTATACGCAAACGCGCGCCATGACATTGTTCGCACGTTTTAACGGTTAAGTATTTACTCAACGATTCACGCACCACATCGGAATCCGTTTCGTGAAAACGACGTTGCATATTAGGAATCACGCCTTCAAACGTTTGCGTCTTCTCATACGACGAACCGTTTTCATTGATGTATCGAAAACGAATCTTTTCTTTTCCACTTCCGAAAAGAATCAGTTTTTTCATCTTTGCAGAGAGAGAACGAAAAGGCGCTTCGATATCGAACCCATAATGTTTGGCAAGCGATAACAACAAATGAAAGTAATACAAATTACGACGATCCCATCCACGAATCGCGCCACCCGCAAGCGACAGGTTCTCATCTGTAATAATTTTCTCTTCATCAAAAAACTGTTTAACGCCTAACCCATCGCATTGTGGGCACGCCCCCACGGGATTATTAAAAGAAAAAAGCCGCGGCTCTAATTCAGACAAGCTATATCCGCAGAGCGAACAAGCGTATTTCGATGAAAACACTAAATCGGATTGTTGAGGATCATCAATAAAGGCCACCTTCGCAATGCCATCCGTCAAAGCCAGCGCCGTTTCAAAAGATTCCGCCAAACGTTGTCGAATATCTGCACGTACTTTGAGTCGATCAATAATGACTTCAATCGTGTGTTTCTTATGCAAATCCAACAGTGGCGCATCGTCTAATTCGAACAGATCCCCATCGATACGAGCACGCACAAAACCCTGCATTCTCAGGCGTTCGAGATACTGCGTGTACTCTCCCTTTCGCTCCTGAACAACCGGCGCCAACAACATGATTTTGGTATCGGGCGACAACGCCAAAACAGCATCCACCATCTGTGTCACCGATTGCGCTTCCAATAGCGTGTGATGCTCTGGACAACGCGGCTGCCCCACACGGGCATAGAGCAATCGCAAGTAATCATAAATTTCCGTGATCGTGCCAACGGTCGAACGCGGGTTATGCGATGTTGTTTTTTGCTCAATAGAAATTGCCGGAGACAACCCTTCAATGTGATCGACGTCTGGTTTTTCCATGATCGAAAGAAACTGGCGCGCATAAGCAGAAAGTGACTCGACATAACGCCGCTGCCCTTCTGCATAGAGTGTATTAAACGCCAAAGACGATTTACCGGACCCAGAAAGTCCCGTAATCACGACCAATTGGTCACGAGGAATCTCTACATCGATATTTTTCAGATTATGGGTTCTCGCCCCACGTATTTTTATATTAGCCATATTGATTCAGGGATATTCAAACAAAAGGGCGCGACTATACGGCTTTTACAGCCAGGATGCGATTAGAAGGGAGGGCTATAAACAGGGCATAAATTCTGTGCTGCACGTGCCAAGCAATCTCTTAGAAACAATCTATCAACGAATCACCGAATATTTGGCGTTAACTTCAACATCTCGTCAGCTAAATTCTGCGCTACTGTTTTAGCGGAATCTAAACCTAATTCTTCCGGGGTATGTTTTGCACCTGTGCTTTGATTGAAGAAAGTTGCTACAGAGTCTGCAAACCAATCAGCAGGCAAATGAGATTGTTCTCTCGCTCCGACATGCACCACTTTACCGTCCATCACAGCAACGTTTGGTAATGCCCCAGCAACCGCTTGAGCAACATGAGTGGCAGCACTAGCCGCATCAGGACCCCCAACATTCGTTTCCAAAACAAAACCACTATTTAATAAAGTCTGTACCACATCCCTGGATAACTTCTTTTTAACTCCAGAAGTTAAAATAATTTTAAAACGGCCCTCTAAATTTCCATGTTGCTCACAAACATCCAATATTTTTCCCATGTAATCATTTATCTCTGCAACGCCAGGATGAATACCAAATCGCACAGACATTCCTGGATGCTTAGCTAATTCAGTTAATAAGACATTTAAATACTGAGTATCAGTCTCATGAGGCTGCGTCGTTCCAGTAACGAAAACAAAATTTTGATCTCTACTTAATCCTAACTTTTCTTTAATGTCGGTATCAGAATTGCCAGCAAGATTTTCTGGCTTTGGATCGAGGCTTCGATGACCAATCGCACAACATCTATCTTTTATGCTTGAAAAAGCGTTGCCTTCTTCGAAAGCACTCCTTAATGGGAATGCAAAAGACAAGTTAGGGTTAGAGGATAAGAGATTCATGCGGTTCCATAACTGATGTGTCGCCGGCGGAGCGCACATATATTCGTAAACAAAGGTAGAAGGGATTTGTATTTTTTCTGCTAATTGCATTGCTTTAGCTTCATTAATTGGCGACGGCATCCCTATATAAGCATGAGCGATTTGTTTCTCTTCTAAAAACTCATTCGCGATTTTTATCTTTGATTCGTCAAAAATTTCCCGAGCAATAGTTTCATCATTAAAAAGACGGAGAACTGAAATATCAGAATTTTCAGCAAGTGGTTGCTTGTTTAAGAAATTCAGCGCGGGAAGAGCTAACGGAATTATGAAGCATTTAAACAGATGTTCTTTTGCTAACATTTTGGCCGCATCCACAGCTAATTGAGTATCTCCCGTACTACTCACAAAAAAAGCAATAGATTTAGATGTCTTCATTGAAACAACCACAGCCTTTCTCCTTCATAAATCATTGGAGTAAAAACACAATGTCATACTAGAGCGTAGTAGTTAAGAATCGACATGCAACTCAATAGGTTTTCACCTTCGAAAGTGATCCTTCCTAAATTTTGTGTCATTTTCGATGGAAGAAGACCTTTTTCCAGAATCACTCTTCGGTTTGAAAATAGAATTTTCTTGTATCAAGACTTCAGAAATGCCTCTTCCCGCTCCGCCTAAAGAACATGTTTGGTAGGAGTGACGAGAAGAAAGACGCCATTCAGCAAATGCATGCCTTTTATTAGACACATATCGACAATCCACTTTGAGTGCATACGCAATTGCACAGAACAACCAAATGCGGTGACGACAAGCACCGCCATCACGAACAACTGATTTTAGCGTGTTGAAAGAGGTCTGTTCTTTTCGAATGGGTTTGTCGTTTGGAAGGTACGTAATGTATGCCATCAGTTCTTTAATCAACGACACCTTATCCGAAAAATTTTTCTTTTTTACAGTATCGACAAATGCCTGATAGGAAGACGCTTCGTTAAAAATACGAATGAATGATGACAAATCGTCACTTTGAGCCTTTCTCTTTTCTATGCCCGCTTCGACTAACAAAGCGTTCTCACGCCGACGCAGGGTAAACTCACATTGCACATCTTCGTGACTTTGAATGCGATACAAATGAAAGGTTTTGTCGTATTGCAAGCGATACGACACTTCATCGCCATCATCATTTTTACAAACCACCCGAACCAGTTCATCACCCACCGAATTGGTCGGAAGAATTGTCCAGTAACCGCCCCTTAAAGGGATCTGTTCTTCAATATATAAACCATTAGAAAGCGAAGGCTTTTTTAAAACATGAAGGTCTCTCCACACTGAGGAACACGATTTAAAAAAAACATCCTTTTTTTCAATCACAACCGTATAAAACCGTAAACGAAGAAAAGGGCTGTATAAATTTTGAAAGAAAAACACATCGCGTTTCTCAAAATAAATTTGTGAATGTTTCTTCGGCTCAAATGCATTCACTGAATTTAAAGTGTTATTAGAATGAATGGCTGTAGCTTCCAACTGACTACTAGAAGCAAGATATCGCTCGTCGGATTGAGGAAGTGCGAAAAAATAATGCTTTGTCCTTTTCACTTTTTCTTCCAACAAGCTATTCAATGCCCCTGTAATGCGATACTGAATGATCAGAAATTCAAGAGCAGCCGCATCGAGTATTTGATCCAGATTGATCGAATCAATTGAGTAACATTCAAAATCCTGCAATTTTTCAAATGAAAACATGCCTTTCGGCCATTTTTGATCTGCTGCAACGATCTGTAATCGTTTTAAATTCGGAGCACACATTGAAAGTTTTTTGAGTTTTTCCGGAGAGATAAATTGACATTCAAACTCACCTAATTGTTGAAGCCTTGGTGAAAGCGTTGTTGGCCATTCATCCATTCTTTCACCAACCATTTGAAACTTTTCTAAGTGTGGCGCAGCACAAAGGAGGTGTGCAAAAACTTCCGTTGGAACATCGTTAGTCATCAAAAAACGAAGGTTTGACAACAAAAGCGAATAAGCGAGTGACCACTCCCCATGAACGACACTGACCTTCAACAATTCCACATTCGAAGCAACATTCAGAAATTGCACCAAATTTACAACAGAGATGTTTCGAACAAATAACCAAGACAGATTTTTAAAATCATGGGGAAAATGGTCAGCGTCATCCCCTTGCACACTCAAAACATCTAATCGTTCTAAACGAGGTGCGGATAGGTTTTTTAAATGCTTAGGAGATATTTCGTTAGCTTGAAATCGCCGCAATTCAGGAAAACGCAATGCACACGCATTTGGCCGATTTTCTTGAATCGATTGAATAACTAACGTTTCTAAAAACGGAGCTTCTTCACTGAGTTTTTCCAAATTAGAAAGAGAAATCTCATGGCAATAAAAAGAACGTAACGCCCACAATCGTCTCGTATCTATCCCCTCCCCCACGAGTGATGCTTCAACAAAAAGTTCTTGTAACCCATCAGGAATAAAAGTTTTTTGATCGTTTTGTTTTAGCTTTGGTATGAAACGCAACGATTTTAATTGATAAAAACAGGGCCATTGATCCGATGGAATATCTACTTCGCGAATTTTCAGATGCAATATTTGGGAAGCGGAAGATTCCAGCTTCGGTAAAAGTTTTTTGGCTGTTTCGGGATGAATAGAGATCAAATCCACCGCTTCAAGTGTTCGATTTTGACCAACAAAGAGGCGTTGAACGAGTAGGTCAGCTCCTGATAACAAATAGAAACCGAGAATTGGCCAGGACTCTATTTGTTGCAGCATTTCCTCATTCAATATTTTCTTTACTGTTCCTTTCAGAACGATATGAGATTTTTGCAAGCATTCCCTACTCAGTTGAGCTTGTTCGGCAAGAGGAAGAGATAAGAAAAAAGGGAGATTAAGGAATGAATAATTCGTCTCTTGAAATACAACAAAGCCACCTCTTAAAAACAGTCTTTCCACTCCAAAATAATCCGCCAAATACACTTCATCGAGAGACAAGTTTTCGCTTTCACAAAAACGTCGCACTTCCAGTTCAACAAGATCAGGCGCTTTTATTTGAGTAATGCATTCATACAGATTGTCATAAGTCACTTTTCTGTAAGTTTGCTGGTCCTCTTCAAGAACAGCGCTTTTCGTATAGATCTGAAAACCGTGGAATAACAGATCACGCAACAGTTGAACAAAATCCTGACGTTCCCTATATAGCCCGGTCCAATCCGTCAAAAAGATCGTTTTCTTTCTAGAAACCATTTCTCCAGCATTCGCAGCAACGCAAAAGGATTGAGTTTTCTCAAAAATAAGCGTTTGTGAATTGAAGGCAGACAACGAATTACAGCCCACAATTTCCTGAGTAAATCGAGGGGAAGATTCATAGAGAAACGGACACTGCCAATCAGAAAACATTCGTTACAACTTTTTTATTTATTTTATAAATATGAAAGGTAACGGATAAACCTTAAGGAAAGATTAAAATGATAAAACATCGAGAAACGTGAAAATAATCACATTTTACGTTGGAAAAATGTGAAAATTCTCACGCGTTCCAAACTTACCAATCCTCAAGGAACAATCTTATGTCGACCACTGCTTTTTGTTTCCGAAACGATGCGCTTTCAAAAGTCACAGGAAAAGCGAAATACGCGGACGATCTTAAATTCCACAATATGTTGCATGCTGTGCCGGTCTACACCGATTTTGTGCATGCCAAAATTAATCACATTGATACAACGGCTGCAGAACAATCGAAAGGCGTCGTCAAAGTCATCACTTGGAAAGACGTACTCGGAAAATTGCAATACGGGCAGATCGAACAAGATTATTGCCTCTTTGCACACGACAAGATTCGTTTTCACGGCGATGTCATCGCGCTCGTCATAGCCACTACTCGCGAACAAGCGATCAATGCATCAAAGAAAGTCACACTCGATGCAACGCCTCTTCCATTGATTTTAGATACCGAAGAAGCCATGCAAACAAATTCCCCGTTGGTGCACGAATCCAAAAAATCGAACGTCGTGAATCACCACAAAATCCGTCGCGGCAATATCGAAAAAGGCTTTCAAGAATCCAGCGTCGTCATCGAAAAAAGTTTTACCACGCAATTCATTGAACACAGTTATTTAGAACCCGAAAGTGCTCTATGCAACCCTAGATCCGATGGCGTCATGGAAGTGTACGGCAGCATGCAACACCCCTTTTCGACTCGCCGATTTACAGCCGCATTGCTTGCTATGCCGCTCTCCGATGTGGAAGTATTTCACCTCACCATGGGCGGCGGTTTCGGCGGCAAAGACGACACTGCGGCCATCGTCTGTGCACGCACGGCCCTTGCTGCAAAGCTCACAGGCAAGCCTGTAAAAATGACTTACGATCGCGAATGGTCCATTCGCGAAAGTTACAAACGCCACCCTTACAAAGTCGCTTACAAAATGGGCGTGACAAAGTCAGGAAAAATTAACGCCGTAGAATGCCGCATCGTTGCCGATGCCGGCGCTTACCTCTCTGTCACCCCTTGGGTCACCTGGCGCTCCACTGTGCAATGCTGCGGCCCTTACGAAGTTCCCAACGTGCATTGCGATGCCTTTGGTGTGCACACCAACCACAACTTCACGGGAGCGATGCGCGGCTTTGGTTCTCCACAAATGAATTTTGTCATCGAACAAATGGTGGAAATGGCAGCAAGAAAATTGGGCCTTTCTGAAATTGAATTTCGAGAAAAGAATCGCGTGCGACAAGGCAGCACTACCATCACGGAACAAAAATTAGATCAACACACTGTCAGCATGGGTGAAGTATTGCAGAAAGTTGTGCATGAAATCGAATACGACAAAAAGCGAACACAATGCTCGTTTGGAAAATCAGATACGAATGAGCTCTACGGCATTGGCCTTGCCATGAGTTACCGCGGCATGAGTTTAGGTGCGGAAGGTTTCGACTTTTGTTCAGCGATTATCAATGGGCAATGGGACGGATCGATTCTCTTGGAAGTAGCACAGCACGAAAACGGTCAAGGGTGCGAAAGCGCCATGATGTTAATTTTGGCCGATGCACTCGGAATCGATCGTCGTCGCATTCGTTATCGACGTGCTTCGACTTCTAACATTCCTGACGGAGGAACTACTGTTGCTTCTCGCGCGACATTAATGGG
>JAHJDF010000058.1 GCA_018812595.1 Gammaproteobacteria bacterium | reverse complement strand
GACATATGACAAATTCAACTCATTCAGCAACTGTAAATGCGGATAGTTCGAGGCCAGCCCATCTTCCACAACCATCGCCTTTAAGTGCGGGGGTTCTCTTCGAAAGCATTTGAAAATTTCGGGATCGCCCGAAGATTCCGTGCTAATGGCCGTCCTTCTCCATATAATCGCGCGCCGACATCTCTACATAAGGACTCCTCCATGAATAATAAAACAATCATTATCGGGATCGCCGGAGCATCCGGTTCAGGAAAAAGCCTTCTGTCCAATACCATCGTCAATGAAATGGGCTCTAAAAAAGTCGAGGTTATTTCCGAAGACTCTTACTACAAAGACTTAGGCGACATGCCGTTTGAAGAACGCGCTAAAATTAATTACGACCACCCGAATTCAGTCGATCATGAATTATTGCTGAATCACCTTACTGCTTTAAAAGCACAGGAAAACATCAAAGTACCGATCTACGATTTTGCAATGCACTCCCGCAAAGAAGAAACTCGCAAAATCGGCGGACACACCATCATTATTTTGGAAGGCATCTTGCTCTTCGTAGACCAACATTTACGCGAAATGATGGACATTCGCATTTTCATGGATACGCCTTCAGACATCTGCCTCATGCGCCGCATACGACGCGACATAGAAGAACGCGGCCGATCCATCGATTCCATCTTGACTCAATACGAACAAACCGTTCGCCCGATGTACTTACAATTCATCGAACCTTCAAAACGCTACGCAGACATCATCGTCCCCCGCGGCGGATTCAATCGAATCGCCATCGAAGTGATTAAAGCAAAAATGAGAGAAAATTTGGGAGATTAATTTATCGTCATCATCCCCTCGGATGATGATTAGTATATTTGAAGATGATAATTGCTACGTTCTAGCTTCGATTTCTCTTAAACCTTTAGCGACTTTATCTAGGACGCCGTTTACGAACTTAAACCCTTCGATGTTTCCAAATTGTTTGGTGAGCTCTAAGGCTTCATTAATAACCACTCGACACGGCACATCGATGCGGTATTTCAATTCATAAATCGCGGATCGCATGATGTTTAACTCAATTGCAGATAAGCGTTGTAACGGACGATTTAAATACGGTTGCATTAATGCATCCAATTCATCCACATGCTCGACAACCCCTCTAAACAATTCCTTGAAATACTCTTGATCTGCTTTTTTCCAGCTTGCTGTTTCTATCCATTCGGCTTCAACCGAACGAGGTAAATTTTTAGAAACATGCCAAGCATATAAAGCTTGCAAAACATAGGTGCGGGCATTGTGTCGATGGATGGGCTTCATTATTTTAATCAATCTATTTTATGGATCCCCACGTATACGGGGACAAAGGTTATAGTAACTTGTCATGCCCGCGGAGGCGGGCATCCAGAAACAAAACAGACTCACTGGATCCTTAGCTGCAGCTAGGGATGACGGTTGTAGAGACTATATTTCTCGCGTCTCTATTAAAAAAGAAAATTACAAAAGATCTTCGTCTGCTTCATACACAGGGAATTCCCGACACAGTGCGAGCGCCTTTTCTTTGACTTGTTTCACCACACTTTCATCGCCCATGTTATCTAACACATCACAGACCCAATGCGTAAGTTGCTTAAACTCTTCTTCTTTGAATCCGCGAGTAGTTCCAGCAGGAGAACCCAAACGCAAACCACTGGTCACGTGAGGAGAACGAGGATCGTTTGGCACAGAGTTTTTGTTCACTGTAATGTTGGCACGGCCTAATGCAGCTTCTGCATCTTTACCTGGAATATCTTTTTTGATCATGTCCACCAAGATTAAGTGATTTTTCGTACCGCCTGTCACAACGTTATAACCACGTTCCAACACAACATCCGACATGACTTTCGCATTTTTAACGACTTGTTTTTGGTACTCTTTGAATTCAGGAGACAATGCTTCTTTAAACGCAACTGCTTTAGCTGCAATGATGTGCTCAAGAGGACCGCCTTGGTTTCCTGGAAAAATGGCAGATTGCAATTTCTTTTCGATTTCAGGATTAGCTTTTGCCAAGATCAAACCACTTCGAGGACCACGCAACGTTTTGTGTGTCGTTGTTGTAACAACATCTGCAAACGGAATTGGGGATGGGTAAAGGCCTGCCGCAACCAAACCGGCCACGTGCGCCATATCAACCATCAAATAGGCTCCGACTTCATCGGCAATATCACGGAAACGTTTCCAATCCACAATGCCGGAATAAGCAGAAAACCCAGCCACAATCAATTTAGGATGATGTTCGCGCGCTAAAGCCGCCACTTCATCGTAATCAATTTCACCGGTCTCAAGGTTCAATCCGTATTGAAAAGCATGATAGGTCTTGCCTGAGAAATTCACTTTAGCGCCATGAGTCAAATGACCGCCATGCGCCAAGCTCATTCCTAACATCGTGTCGCCGTGTTGCAACAGAGCTAAATAAACACCGGCATTGGCTTGTGAACCGGCATGTGGCTGCACATTGGCATAATCCGCTTGGAATAATTCTTTAGCACGATCGATAGCGAGTTGTTCGACAACATCGACGTGTTCACAACCACCGTAATAACGCTTTCCTGGATATCCTTCTGCATATTTGTTTGTGAGGACAGAGCCAGCGGCCTCCAGCACTCGAGGGCTGGCATAGTTTTCAGAAGCAATTAACTCTATGTGCTCTTCTTGACGAGCCCTTTCAGCTTCCATCGCAGTCCATAATTCGTTATCAAATCCTTCTATTTTCATAGTCTTAGGGTACATACGAGTCTCCTTTTTCTTGTGTTTTATGGTCTAAAAAGCGGCGCGATTATAACAACGGTCTTTTAAAGGAACAGGACTTTGAAGGGGTAGGAATTTGACCGATATAACAATCATATATGGGGCAAACATGAACGATATATCGCTCATACTTGCCTTTGCCTCCATCGACGCCAACGTAATAGCAGGACAATTTTTAAAGATTCGAAGACATTTGTGGCGGGACATTTGCTGCGATCGTGTTTCCGGTCGATGAAGGCGATGGGGATTTCTACGATCTTTGCGCCGGCCAAATGCAATGCAAAGAAAAGATGTATTTTGTAAGCATAGTGCTTCGACAATAATCGATCGAGCAGCACTTGCTTCAACCAATGTGTACGCGTTCCTCTTAAACCACTTGTGAAATCTTTGTATTGCCAAGTCAGAAAAAAACGCGCGATCCAATTGCCGCAGCGTGACAAACATTGACGATGCCACGCCCAATCTTTCGGAATAGATCCTCCAGGAATATAACGACTTCCCACCACCACATCGGCACCTTGAAAGAAAATGTTCAACATCTCTGGAATATATTTCGGCTGGTGTGATCCATCGGCATCGAATTCAAACACAATATCTGCATGCATCTCTTGCATCGCAAACTGCATCGCTTGGATATAAGCAGCGCCCAACCCTGTTTTTTGAGGCTCTGTTAAACAATACACATTGGCATATTGTTGCTGTAATGAACGAATAACGTCGACCGTTCCATCCGTCGAATGACTATCAAAAATCAGAACCGATATTTGATAACGCGCGCGATCGATTGTTTGAAAAACTTGTTCAAGGTCAGAAACAGTCGACGCAAGCGAATGCTCTTCGTTATAAGTCGGAATAATCAACACCGCGTGTTCAAACATCGAAAAATGCTCTCATTACCCAAAGAAACGGTGAGTCTTTTGTTGTGACGAAGCTTCCAAAACTTCCCGCAATATCTCCATGCAATTATTTTGAAATTCATGGCTACCTGACTCGCTCTTAAAGTCTTTGTGTTTAAGCAAAGTTTCCAACGGCTTGCCCTCTTCGCCCTGCAAGCTTTCTAATAATTTTGTGAAATCATTCCAATCTCTGCAATTCACACAATAAATTTCTTTATCAATCCAATTCCGAAAAATTGTTTGTCGTCCTTTAGGTTTATTTGATAAACAACTAACAATAAAATTAAATCATTCGTTGTATGCGACGAACTTTCTTCAGTATTCAATTGAATCTTTTTTTCGTCGATCCATCGCTCCAAAATTTCTAAGCGTTCTTCTTGTAAATCCGATAAAAATTCAAGACAAAAAATTAAATCCTTCATATCCCGCATCAAACCATGCTCTCCTGAGAGCGGCAAAATACCTTCTTGAATCCATTGTTCCATCCGATTGGCTCGCCCACCGAATGTCAAACAAGACCGAACTTTTTTTAGGTGATTAGATCCTTTGAAAAAAATCCATCCATACTGACTTTTTTCAACGTTCAACACTTTAAACAAATTAAACAAAAAATTCACAAAATCTCGAGCGCTGTTGAAAACACCTGATGGACCCACAAAACCAACACCGTTTGTTGTTCTAAGCCATCCTTCAAAAATATCTAACGGCTTTACAGAAGAACTTGAAAGAAACCTAAGTAAAACAAATACTTTATCCGCTTGAGCAACCATTCCTTTCTTACCAAAAACTTGGAAATTGTTTGTCTTAATCCAGTCTTGCAAGATCTCTCGACATTCTTCTAAAGAATCGGAAGCGAACTGAAGTAAGTCTATTAACTCGTTCACTCCTCTTTTTAAATTCAACTGAAGCTTTTTTTCGTTCAGCCATTTTTGGAGCTCCTGTCGACGGGCTGTTGGATTGTCTGAAAGAATCTGAAGTAACCTCTTTACATCTAGGCTTCTTGCTGTTTTCAAAGACCGAAACCGATTTTCTTTAATCCAGCCTTGCAAGATATTTCGACGTTTCTCTAGAGACGGTGAAAGAATTTTCAGCAAGACATGGTAGTGAGATATATCCTTCATCAAGGCAGTCGCTTTATCAAAAAGAACATCCAATAACAACAGCCTCTTCTCTTCATCCACTAAATAAAAAAGCCCTAAAAAATCACTAACACTATTGATACGCCATAGCTTTTCTTTGTTACTTTTTAACCAACGAAACATAGTGTCTGAATAATGCTTATCAAGACGCCACATTTTTTGTATTTCATCATTACGAGCCCCTACAATTAATGCTCTTATATCCACTCTGCTTACAAGATTTGCTTTTATGTACAAGTACTGCCATACAACAGAATCTTCTTTAACTGTATTCAACGCTTTCGAAAACGAGCCGTGCCAATCTTTCCTTTTTTTCATCAACCCATACAAAAATAGGAGGGCCGTAGGGCCGTTTTGATCAACCTTAAAATCTTTATTAGACGAATCGTTTAACCATTGCTCAACAGCCATTCGAACGTAATCTGGGTTTCTCTGCAGCAATAAAACAAGAGAACCAAAAGTCCATGCTAGGCTATCTGCAACCGCATCTGCTTCTTTAAGTGATTTTTCGGTTATTCGGCCGAATGTCTTTCGAAAAGATTCATTATCTTCAGATAAAACAAAATTTATTTCAGAGTTTTCTTCTTTAAACATTTTTTTACTCCTTAGGACAAAGACTTCCGGGAAAGTCATAAAGAACTTGATCGACTGCTTTCTTAAATAGGCATAATGCGTTTTTTACTTTACGGATGTCTTTGGATGAAAATTTCTAAACTTTTTTTCTTCCTACTCACGCTTTTCTTCACCGCCGGGGCCGCACTGCAATATCACTTAATCTTTAGTGGCGATGTCAGCTGGTTATTACATGTCACACAAAAGCTCTTAAACGGCGGGGTATACGTAAACGATTTTTTCGAAACAAACCCACCTCTCATTCTTTATCTCTATATGCCTTCAATATGGTTACATCAGCTCTTTTCTTTAAATTTGAGACTTAGTTTCCAGCTGTATATGACGCTGTGGATTTTATTGTCTCTGTTATTGAGCAATTATTTACTGAGTCAAAACAAAAAAATCAGCTTACAACTCAGACAAGTTTTTTTATTCGCCATTGTCTTTATTAGCCTGTTTCTTCCTTCTTCCGAATTCGGCCAAAGAGACTATTTAGCATTGCTCTTCACACTCCCCTATTTGTTCTTACTCACAAACAAAGCAGACCAAATCGATGCCCCCTTATTACCTACTTGCCTCATTGCAATACTTGGAAGCATTGGATTTTTCATCAAACCGTTTTTCTTAATTCCACCAGCATTGATCGGAATTTATTTACTCATCAGGACGAAACATCCGTTTAAGACCTTTCGAGTCGAACTCATCACTTTCTTTACGGTTGCTCTCTTACTTCTGATTTCTATTGTTCTTTTCACACCGCAATATTTCACATCTCTTATTCCGCTAATTACTTCTGTGTACTACGCAACGGTTTCCTTCCAATGGAGTTACCTTTTGTTGTACGGCCCTTTTGGTCTTATTTTTTTCTTCTGTGTGTTGAGTGGAAGCTTTTATCTCACTCAACGTAAAGAAAGCGATTTAAAAAGTTTAGGAGACATATTGGCATTAGCAACTTTAGGCTTTTTGGCGTCGTATCTATTGCAAAGAACCGCATGGTATTACCACATCATCCCTGCTTTCTCGTGCGCCATCCTGTTAACGATCGTTTCTCTCTCCTCTCTTCGAATACATAAAAAAAGCGTTCTAGCGCTATTGAGTGCGTTTTGTTTAGCGATACCTATCGGCGTCAGTATGAGGATGATTCAAGAAGGACGAATGGCGTTAAGCGATCCGTTATTTGTGCAATTAAAGAACAAAATCAATCAAACCAAACCGAACAAAACGATTTATTTTTTAGATGTCTGCTATACAGATGCTTATCCGTTGATCGATTACACGTCTGCTCAAAAAAACGTCTCTCGTTTCCCAGTTTTGTATTGGCTCACTACGGCTGTCGCTGAGACGAATCGTTTAACGCCAAAAAAAAGGCAACACATAAAAACATTTTTAACAAATGCTGTTATTCAGGATTTGCAAAAAGGACAACCGGATTTGTTATTTGTTCAAGATCCAACACAACAAAGTGATTGCTTAAAAAACAAAAAATTCAACATCACAAGATTTTTTGAAAAAGACACAAAATTTAGAACCATCTTAAAACACTATCGAGCCACAAATCACATCGATCATTTCATTCTGTATCAACGCCTCCATCACTAAAAAATACTATAAATATAGTCTCTACGGCATTTACTCCACCGTCATCCCCGCGCGCGCTCGTCATTTTCCCTCTCTCTCGTCATTCCCGCGAAAGCGGGAATCCAGAATTTATATCTATATTTCTGGATCCCCGCTTTCGCGGGGATGACGGAACGGCTTCGCGGGGATGACGGAACGGCGAGGGAATAACAGAGATGAAGAAAAAACACATTGATTTACAACGGTTCAGAAGAGCCGTAGAACTGTTGCATAGCTGCTTTCATTTTTTTTGCGGGAGAATGTTTTGCGAAAGGAATAGAAAGATCATCTGTCCATTGGCCAGTTGCTCGGTTTAATAAGATGGAAATGTATTTTTGATGGTCGGGGTAATACGCCAACACCCAGTTTTTGTAATACACCGCACGCTCTTTCAGTGATATCAACTTGGGCAAAACACGGTCCTTCAACACCACATGTGTGGTTTTTGGATCGATCGCAAACACATGAATCCCTTCAAAAACAACATCTTGCACATTAATGCGCTTGCCTTGGATCGCCGTCGGACTAAATCCTGTTTCGATAAAAAACATCCGCGAAGACAGATCTAAGTGATGTCCAAATAAAAACGGCTTTAATGAAAGTCCGTCGTTCTGACGTACTGGCAAACCTAATAAATCCAAAATTGTTTTTTTAAGATCGATCAAAGAAACCATCGCCGTTATTTTGCTCGGCACATTATGCTGCTTGCCGTATAAACGAATAGCCAAGACATTGTGGTACTGGCTTAAGCTCAACACATCCGTGCCGTGTCCGTTGGATTCAGACAACTCTTGATGTTCTTCCCCTTGTCCATACAGAGCGGCAAAAAGATCTTTTCGATGTATGGCTCCAGCCAAATAGTTATTAGCAGAAATCAAACGGTCACCGGGTTGATCAAACGCTTCTCCGTGATCGGATAACACCACGACAATCGCGTTATCCAACAACCCTTCTTGCTTCAAAAAAGCCATGTATTGTTTGAACTGTTGATCCACTCGCCGTATCGCCAAGGCGTACAACTGTTCAGGAGGTAAATTCGTCGGGGAACCTTTCCAAATGTACGGGTAATGCGGCAAACAAAAATGCACAGCAAGAAAAAGTGGACGGTAATGAATGCGTGACACCTTCTGTCGCAACAAGGTCAAAAATGCATCGGGATCGTAGGTGTTACTAGCTGCTCGATTCGCAAAACTGTAAGGAAACAAGCGTTCCCCTACTTTCGTGTTAACAATTAAATCAGAAAGCAAAAAGTCATTAATTGTGCCCAATACAAAATCGTTAGCGCCGGGATGAATGCCGATTAATTGATTAAATCCAAAGGACTTGGACATATTGCTAAAACGCCACTCATCAGATCCATAAACGGTGTAATACCCATAATGTTGCAGCTCGAAAGACAGTGTGTTTTGCAAATGCAAATACCGTTGATCGATCAGATTAAAACGGATGCCCATGTGTATTGGATATTGACCCGTCAAAATGCTCGACCATGCAACGAATGTGCGCGCCAAAGGTGTTAAGGAAAACGTGAAGTTCGTAGCTTGAGAAAAGAACTGATCCAAAGCCGGTGTGTCATCGGGTTGATGCCCGTAATAACCGAGGTAATCCGGCCTGACTGCATCCAAGCCAATAAAGATAATATTTGGCTGCTGTGAATGAACGGTTCTGGATGCCTTCACGAGAGGTATATGAACAGCGAAAAAAAGAAAACCAAAAACACAGACTGCGATGCTAGAAACCATCCATTTAATAGACATCAAACGTTTCATCGCAATACCGATAGCAACCAATAAGCTTCCACTGATCATTGCTAACCATACGGCCAATAACACTTTAGAAAAGGACTGCGGCAATAGAGTCGCCAACAACTCAGCAAATGCTGATGCACGATTCAAGTATTGGTTGGCTAACAACACCCCGATCACACTAAAAACCCACAAACCAACCCCCAAGTATTCCGTTCGCTGTTCGGATAAATGAAAACACCAAGAATAGAGGCGAGTTAGTAACCAAATAACTGTTGTAAAAGCTATTAATAACAACAGCTGGATACTCCAAAACCACAGCTGCGCCGGCAAAAGGCTTAGAGGAAGATCAATGGCATGTTGCGTGATGATGTTCACAATCGTCGTGCCATGACGCACACCAAAAAGCAAAACCAATTGCCAGATAAAAAAGAAAAGGCTTAAGAGAAGAAGCATGAGAAATAAATGGGATTTTTTAGTCTTTTGCATGGCGAAGTTATTTGTGTCTGGGTTGTGAACGGATGGTAGCGCTGACTGCTGTTATTTTCTTCTGTATTGCTGCTTCATCGTCAGAAAATAATAATGGATTAGTTTTCAAAACAACCCCTACTCCATGAAGCAACACCTCTGTGACTTTATCATCCAAGGTACCATCCTGATGTTTAAGTTCTAAAAGATCCAATAAATGCAGTACAAATGGACCTGCTTGATTTTCTTTTTTCACTTCTGGAAAGAGCGCAATAACAGTTAACAAATCATCTGGATTTGTGCGCCGCACACGCGCAAGCAGCTTCTCAAATACTTGGATTGGGATGTTTTTCGATTTCTTAAGTAAATCAAAAATCCAATTGCTTGGCATATTGGAAGAATTAAATCTTGCTTTAGGAGATGCCTTCATGGACACAAATTGATCTCGTTTTAATTGATAGTAAATGTCGTAAATAAAATCATCGTAAGTAACGTTAGGGGCTGAAGTACCTCTCTCTATGACTTGTTTAACGCTGTCCGGCACTTTTTTCCTTTTGATTAGATCCATCCATCCACTTCTGATAATTTTTTCCCCCAATTCCTGTTTCTTTCTTTGCTCTTCACCAAACGTTTTTGCACTCACCTCGTTCTTATGCACACCATTCTCATCCTGTGAATAGATATAGCCTTTTGGAGTCTTCTCCGAAAAAGCATTGGGATACAAACAAACATTGCCGGATTGATCTTGGAAAAGTGTGAAGCTTTTTGAACGACAGTATTCAACAATAACGGGTTCATCTAAAAAGGAAGTTCTGTCTGCTTTGATAATTTGCTCAATAAATTCAGATACTGACAATTCCGCCTTAAACACTGTCTTTCTCGTTTTATCATCCAGCCCTTTTGCCATTTCCGACAAGGTGTCATACAACGATTTTTTAAATTCGATGCTGGTTGTTTTGCCTTCTTGATACACAAATCGATACACCGGCTTTTTGCGTTTGATCAACAAATCATAGGAACCTAAATCACCATCAATATGCATTGACCGAATAAGAGATTGAGCGTCAACCGATTGAATATCGCAATCCAAATATTCTGCTAAATCAGTCACGACTTTTAAGGCTTTATCAAACCGCCCATTCGCCTCCCGTGCTGCCTGTTCTTCTTTCAACACAGAATAGGCATGCAAAATAAAGTTATAT
>JAHJDF010000113.1 GCA_018812595.1 Gammaproteobacteria bacterium | reverse complement strand
CAGGTATGCAGTTAAGCCCCCGGTCAAGGATGCTAGGGTCATCCCCGCGAAAGCGGGGATCCAGGTCTGTTCTGTTCTGGATTCCCGCCTGCGCGGGAATGACCCAGTGTCGTTCGCATCACTTTGTTCAACACCGTCTGGATTCCCGCCTGCGCGGGAATGACCTTCTTCTTCAGTACCACCGTGTTGTGCGAATATCTGGATTCCCGCCTGCGCGGGAATGACAGAGAATGGCCTTACATCGTTAAGGCTTTTCTTTGTTTCCAGAAGGTTGCGACGGGTTGTTGGAGATCGAGGGCCAAATAGATCGATTTGTTGTTGTAAGGCATGGTGTATTTGTTTTCCGTTTTTCCCACAACTGACAGGCTTTTGAATGCAGGGCGTATTGCTTCAACGGTTGCAGGATCACACCCCACGATCATCATGTTGAATCCTCGTTTTAGATCTCTCGGCCCCCACACGTAATACTGATCGTGTCCTGAAATTGGTATGGGTAAAGCGTATGCCTCTCCGTAAAAATAGAGTGCGCTCGCTTGTGAATAAGAACGAGTAAAAAGGACTGTTTTATTTTTTTCGCTTGCAGGTAACGCGCTGTAAATACGAGCCACTTCTCTTGTCATTTCTTCCCAACCAAACGCATCTGCAAACCATTGAGGCAAGGTTTCGCTTTTATCGTAGCTAATAGCCAATCCCATTTGCTCGATCCATTGCATGTACTGTGTGGCTCTAGTGGGGCTGAGTACAGGACGGACATATGGAATGAGCAAAAGGCCTGAAGCAAAAAGCGCTATTAAATAAGTTATTTTGAAGACTTTGCTCCAGCGCATCGTCCAAAATTTTTCGAAATAAACCGCTCCTCCAGCGAGCAACACAAAATAGAAAGGAGCGATGAGGTAGAACTTTGCATGTGTGACAAGGTTCAATGCAAACACGCATAAATACGTGAGCCCGATCAACCTAAAACGACGACCTTGGCGATTAAAAAGAAAGTAACTCAAACCGAGCAACCATAAGGGAAGCGTGAGCGGATTCATCAAAATGATTTGATTTCTGACAAAAGGCCACAGTGCAAAACTGCCGTCGCGACTCAGTGCTTTCGAATAACCCATGAAATATTGAATCGTTACAAAATCATGAGTCGCGATCCAAATGAAGTAGGGCGATGCAATGAGTAATGCAATCATTCCTGCTAACCAAAAAGAGCGAGAAGCAAAGTATTTTCGTTCTGTTGTGAAGAGCAAGGCGATGGCAACACCCGCCCCTAACCACAGCATGTCGAACTTCGATAACAGACCAAAACCCGCAGCGATGCCAAAATAAATCCAATACCTTTTGTTGTCCGATAGCAGTAATAAAACAAGGCTATAGATCGCAAGCATCCAAAACACGCTGTTGAAACTGTCGTAGGTGAGTAAAGAAAAGTGGGAGACATTGATAGGAGCCAATAGGAAGGCAATAAGCGCCAAGCTTTGCGCAAAGAATGTTCCGCCCATCTTTTTGACGGTTTTTTGCACGATGACCAACGATACGATTCCGAGCAGTGCCGGCAAAATATGAATGGCGAACAATGATTCTCCAAAGAGATATCGCACAATGGCCAGACAGAAAGGCATCAGCGGAGGAACATCGACGTAACCGAAAGCTATGTTCTTACTGAGTGCGATGTAATACAACTCGTCGCAAAAATAGCCGTAATGAAAGGGATAAAACGCGATGAGTAAAACGGCAAAGACACTGCTCAGTAATAGGAAGGTTTCTTTATTCCATTTGAATTGGGAAAACATAGCCCATCCTTTGTGGTTGTTTGAAAGCAGGGAGCAACTGTATCGTCATTCCCGTGAAAGCGGGAATCCAGAGCTTTATCATCATTTTTGCGAAAAAAACATTGATTCATGCTTCAGTAATTTCTCTTTGATTTCCAGCATCTTACCGGTACGTCTCCCAGAGTAACCCGTTAGTCCTTGTACGCCGACAACACGATGGCATGGAAAGATGATCGGAATGGGATTCTTCCTACAAGCCTGTCCTACTGCGCGAGCACTGCTTTTTATGGATTTTGCTAATTCTCCATAAGTGATTGTTGTGCCAACAGGGATCTCTTGTAATGCGTGCCAGACTTTCTGTTGATGATCAGTTCCTAATAATTTCAAAGGGATATTGAAACGAAAATAGGGGTTGTTGAAATACGCATGGAGTTGATCGACGACAACTTGTTTGGATGGGTTTTGATCTTGTTTTGTCGTTCGGCCATCATTCGAAAAGCGTATGCCGATCAGAAATTCTTGTTGAAAGATGAGGGTGAGCTCACCAATAGGGGATGTAATCGTTGTTTCGTATTGCATAAAGATTCCCAGTTTGTTTTTATTTATTGTATCAGTGCAGTGTATTCAAAAATCTGCAAGGTCTTTTTTCCTCTCTATCAAAAATAATCGCGTTGAATTTGAGGGGCGTCTTTCATAGTATCTTTTTCATATTGGTTTGCTTGTTGGAAATGTTGCGGTCTGCTTTTTCGAGATTCCCGCTTGCGCGGGAATGACGAATCAAAAGTATGCAATGTTTTTTCAAGCATCGTAAGAAGGAAGCTGGTGCAATTCCAGCACTGCCCCGCAGCGGTAATGAGTTACGAACGTCACAATCCAGCACTGGTGATCTCACTGGGAAGCTGTGGTCAGTAGGTTGACCTCTAAGTCCGAAGACTTGCCAATATATTCATGGGTCGTTGCAATCTATTGATGCTTCTGGATCCCCGCTTACGCGGGGATGACGACAGAAGAACTCGCAGGGATGACGAAGTCTCTTCGCGGAGATGACAAAATGAGCAGATTGCAACAGCTCTATTCACACCCTGTGATTTCCGAGGGAGAAATCCGGCGATATTTCTTGTCCAAAAAATATCCTGGCATCTCTTTCGTACCATTCAGCTATAAAAAGGAGTTATGTCATGGATCCTATGCCATTTAATGTGAGTGATTCTTGGATGGTGCAGAAACGTGATGGGCGATGCGTTACGTTTGATGCAACTAAAATTTTTCATGCCATCCGCAAAGCGGGCAGTGCGACATCAGAGTTTGATGAACGCATCGCGCAACAATTAATGGATACAGTTTTGAGCGCCTTAAAACAAAGTGCGCATCAAAACGCTTTAGAAGTCGAACACATTCAAGATCTTGTCGAAGAAGTGCTGTTGAATACGACCTATAAAAAAACGGCTAAAGCGTACATTTTGTATCGAGACCAACACGCCAATTTGCGCAAGTTAGTGAACCAATCGAAAGTAAACTTGATCGACAACTACTTGCTCGATATGGATTGGCAAGTCAAAGAAAACAGCAACATGGGGTTTTCGTTGCAAGGCTTGAACAATTACATCTCCAACGAAGCCAGCAAAACGTATTGGCTCAATAAAATTTATCCGCCACACATTCGCGATGCGCATCTTTCAGGTGATTTTCATATTCACGATTTAAGCGCTTTGTCGGTCTATTGCGTCGGTTGGGATTTGCAGGATTTGTTACGCGTCGGTTTTACGGGTGTGTCCGGAAAAGTGGCGAGCGCTCCTGCAAAACATTTCCGTGCCGCGCTCGGTCAGATTGTGAATTTCTTTTATACCTTGCAAGGCGAAGCCGCTGGCGCGCAAGCATTCTCGAGTTTTGATACGTTGTTAGCGCCTTTCATTCGATACGACCGCTTGCAATATAAAGATGTAAAACAAGCGCTTCAGGAGTTTGTGTTTAACGTCAATGTGCCAACGCGAGTGGGATTCCAATCGCCATTCACAAATGTCACGTTGGATCTAAAAGTGCCGAAGCATTTAGCGACTCAACCCGTTGTTATCGGGGGTGAACCTCAAGAAAACGTGTATGGGAATTTTCAAACAGAAATGGATGTCTTCAATCAAGCCTTTCTGGAAGTGTTATCGGAAGGGGATGCCAATGGGCGGATTTTCACGTTCCCAATTCCGACCTACAACATCACCAAAGACTTTTCTTGGGACAACCCAAACCTTACGAAGTTGTGGGAAGTAACCGCCAAGTACGGCATTCCTTATTTCGCAAATTTTGTGAACTCTGACATGTCTCCGGACGATGCGCGTTCCATGTGTTGCCGATTACGCATTGACAATCGCGCGCTTTCTAAACGCGGCGGAGGCTTGTTTGGGGCGAATCCTTTAACCGGATCGATTGGTGTCGTGACGATTAACATGCCGCGCTTGGCTTACCTTGCAAAAGATGAAAAAGACTTTTTCGTGCGGTTGAAACAACTTATGGATCTTGCAAAGGAGAGCTTGGAGATCAAACGCAAGACGTTGGAAAAATTAACGGATGGCGGGTTGTATCCGTATACAAAATTTTATCTGCGCGACATCAAAGAAAGGCATCACCAGTATTGGTTTAATCACTTCTCAACGATCGGTTTGTTAGGCATGCACGAAGCGTGTTTGCATTTAATTCACGAAGGGATTGGTAAACCGCTTGGTCATGCGTTTGCGGTTAAAACGATGGATTTCATGCGCGATACGTTAATGCAGTATCAAGAAGAAACGGGGCATCACTACAACCTTGAAGCGACTCCTGCAGAAGCCACGTCTTATCGTTTGGCAAAATTAGATCGAGAAAAGTTTCCAACATTGCAGCAATCTTTGGGGCTCAATCAAGACGACTTTATCTATACAAATTCCACGCAATTGCCGGTCCATTTTACGGATGATGTTTTCAAAATGCTGGATTTGCAGGATGGTTTGCAAAGCAAATATACGGGCGGAACAGTGGCACATGTTTTTCTGGGAGAGGCCGTTGCCAATCCGGAAGCCGTCAAACAGTTCATTCGAAAAATTTGTACGACTTATCAGATGCCTTATTTCTCGATCACTCCTACTTTTTCAATTTGTCCAACCCATGGGTATCTCAGTGGACGACAAGAGTGTTGTGCAACGTGTGGGGAAGAGACGGAGGTTTATTCCAGAGTGGTGGGGTATTTCAGGCCCGTAAAGCAATGGAATGTAGGGAAACAAGCGGAGTTTAAGCAGCGTGCGTTGTATAGCGTGGAGAAAACGTCATGAAAATAGGTGGGCTTCAGCCTTTTACGCTAAGCGATTACCCCGGTTGTTGCGCAGCGATCGTGTTCACGTTGGGGTGTAATTTCCGTTGTCCTTATTGTCACAACAAACAGTTGTGGCAGGGAAAAAGTCAGCTGTCGGAGCAAGCGCTTTTTGATTTTCTAGAAGAGAAACGCGAGAAGTTGGATGGGCTTGTCATCACCGGCGGCGAACCAACGATACAGCCTGATTTGGCGATGTTTATTCAGCGTGTAAAAGCGATGGGTTACAAAATTAAATTGGACACGAACGGTTCACATCCTGGAGTGTTGAAAACATTGTTAGATCAATCGTTGCTCGATTTTATTGCGATGGACATCAAAGCGCCTTTCTCTCTTTATTCAGCGTTGTCAGGAGTCGATGTATCGATCGCGGCTATTCAAGAAAGCATTCGTTTGGTTAAAGCGAGCAGCTTGCCATACCTCTTTAGAACCACTTGGGATCGCACGAGATTAACCGAGCAAGATATAGAGGTGCTCAAAGAAGAACTGAACGATCCCAGATGGATTTCGCAGGAGTGTTTATGAGATATAAACCTAAAATGTAGCAACTCTGTCGTCATCCTCGCGATTTCTTCTGCCGTCATTTCCGCTTCACACTCGTCATCCTCACGAAGGCAGGAATAATGACGATATTTATAGGGTTAAACCCATGTGTTCTCTCTAGAAACGCATATTTATCAAGCGTTTTCGTTCATAAGTAGAAGTGATGCTTTAATCCATTGGCTCTAGGCCTTTTGAGCAAAAGGCTTCTTTTCCTTTCCCTGCTTATTGGTATTTTCATTCGCAATAAGAACAACAGCCGAGAGATTAGAAAGTATTCAAGCAAGGATGTCGGAAGGAATCTTACAGAGACAACTCCGAACGTAGAGATGCGATTTATCGCGTCTTCTTTCGGACCCCATTTGAGGCACGAGAAGAAATGGACTTTTCAAGACGCCTCAGCAACGGATTTCAATAAAGGAAAGAAAGATGAACCGAATCTGCCGACGATTAGGAGTCCTGCTAACGAGTTGTGTATTAGGGGTGGCGTTTGCGCAAAGCAGCCCTGTGCTGCAAGCGGGAAGCGTGTTTTCCAGCTCGAAGCACGAGAGTTCTGCGTTGCCTCGAGTCTTGACCTCTGCCACGCCTCTGTCACAAAACGACGAAACGGTAGGGACGTTGCCTGGCAAATTGAGTGTTTCTTCCACAGGCGCTGCCAATTACACGATACCGATAGAAGTCCCGCCCGGCACAGCAGGGATGACGCCGAAACTGTCGTTGAGCTACAGCAGCCAAAATCAGAACGGAATGTTGGGGATGGGTTTTGCGTTAAGCGGATTGACAGTGATCACGCGTACGCCCAGCAACTTGACGCAAAATGGAAGCATTCACGGGGTAGATTTCACAGACGCGGATCGATTCAGTTTAAACGGCCAGCAGTTGGTGGCAGTGAAAGGAGACTACGGCCAAGACCAAACGGAATACCGCACGTACTTAGACAGCCAAGCGAAGGTTGTGTCGTACGGACGATCTGGAAACGGCCCTACAAGTTTTAAGGTCTGGACGAAAGGGGGACAAGTTGCGGAATACGGAGGGACAGAAGACGCAAGCCTCAAAGCGGAAGTCAAGAAACCGGATGGCACGTTGGTGGATGGAAGCACGATCAAGACGTGGGCGTTGGACAAGATCGAAGATACGGTGGGAAACACCCTGACGGTGCACTACACCAAAGACGACGAGACAGGTGAGCAATACCCGAATGAAATCGATTACACCGGGAACGATGGGGGCGGGCTCAAGCCGTACAACAAAGTGGAGTTTATATACGAAGATCGCACGGACGTGCGCGACCTGTATAAATCCGGCTCCTTGATGCGGGCCCAAAAGCGCCTCAAAGAAATCCGAGCGTTGACGTTGATCGATGGGACCTACCAGCTCGTGTACGACTACCACATCAGCTACGAATACAGTCCAAATTCCGGACGCTCTCGCATCACAAGTATTCAAGAATGCAACGGGAACGGGATCTGCTTCAAACCGACCACGTTTCAGTGGCAAAACAAAGAAGCCGGATGGACGACTTCTAGTGTCACGCCGCCTAATGATTTTCTTTATATCGGTCCTAATTATATTCATGAGCGCAGAGGCACGATGGTCGATTTCTTAGGACGTGGTCGTGCGGATTTTGTGACGAGTTACAAAAGCGATGTGCTCGATGCCTTGAAGTTGGGCACAGGGAATACGAGTTATCTAAATGAATCCCCGAATTGGACAGAGAGTGCGGTCTATCAATTGCCGGATTATTTTTATCAAGTGTTGCCAAATGAGCAGGTAGAAAATAACGGCAATTTTGCAGACTTAAACGGCGATGGCTTATTAGATTATGTTGCGAGTTACTACAATGATGACAGTTACGCTACAAAAGGGGATGTCAGGAAAACGTGGTTGAACACCGGTAAACAGGATGGAAGTGGTGCTAATGCAGGGGAGGGATGGTCCGAAGCATCTGATTACATCCCTCCAGATTATTTAACACGTGATGATGGTAATTACATACCAAATGTCCAAGGTCAGTTGGTAGATCTAACCGGCAATGGCTTAACAGGCTTTGTCATTTCTTATCGCGATTGGAATGGGACGAACACCAATCATGTCTGGCTGAACAACGGTCAGGGGTGGGAAGCGAATGACAGTTTTGCTTTACCAGAAACGATGTATGGATTTGATAGAAATGGAGAGCAACGGTACGGGTATTTTGCGGATATTAATGGCGACGGTTTAGCGGATTACATTACGGCCTATAGAAGTTATACCGGAGCGCAAAGTCATCATGTGTATTTGAATACGGGTAACGGTTGGAAATTAGCCGACTATGACTTTCCCTGTGACCTTTTTTATCAAGGACAGAACTATCACCTATTGCCACAGAACCAAGTGAGAAGCGCTTTGGTTGATTTAAATGGCGATGGGCTGATGGACGTCGTGATTTCCTACAAAGGGTATAGCGGAGACTCCATCAATCAAGCCTGGATCAACACCGGGAATGGCTATATTGAAGATCCTAATTATGAAACCCCCGGCGATGCTTTCATGGTGTACGTGGATCAACACGATGGACCTCGAAGGCGAGGTTCTTTTGTGGATCTGGATGGAGATGGCCTGCCGGATTATGTCTATGCTTTCCGCAATGGAGAGAAAAAAGTGTGGATCAATACGGGGTCGGGTTGGAAGGAATCCAGTACACCGCTACCCGATATTGTTTACGATGCAGGTGATGAAGTCAGTCAGTTTGCAGATGTCACGGGGAACGGCATTGCCGATATGGTGACCGCCTATAGCAGTGTGGGTCCCGAGACACATGCGACCTATGTGAACAAGGGAATGAAGCCAGATTTTCTGACCCAAATCACGGACGGAGTTGGCGAAAAGACGTCGATCGATTACGAACCGTTATCAGGCACCTATGTCAAAGTTTACGACCAAGCATTCAAATCGGATGGCACGTTAGACAGTCAGTACCCAAACCCGCAATTTGATGGGCCGATGTACGTGGTGTATCAAACGGCGAGCGACACAGCGCTGAACGATCCGCACACAAAAGCTAATTACCGAACCAACGGCACAGAGGCGCAAGCGAAAGTTTTTCCGCAAAGCCCTTATTCCACCATTCCGTCGGATGCTGACGGATCCCAACACCTTACGACCTATCACTACAGCGGAGCACGGACCAACAAACTAGGGGTCGGGTTTTTAGGGTTCCATACGATGCAAACGACAGACGACACCACGGGTATTACGACAACGGTGACGTACAGCCAAGCCCCCGCGAAACACAACGTAAACCAACCGGAAACGACCACGACGCAACAAGCCGACGGAACGATTCTGAGTCAAACAGATCGGACGTGGGATTTAAAAACGTACGGAGATGGAAGTGTCAATCACACGTACTACCAGCCGTACACGAAACAAGAAGTAAAGAAGACGAACGACTTGAAAGGGAATCTTGTTAGCACGGTCACGACGGAGACGACATTAGACAATTACGCGAACCCGTTAGAAGTAAAAATAACGACGGAAGACAGCACAGGGACGTATGAGGTTGACACAAAGAACACGTACACCAACGATGAAGCGAGATGGATTTTAGGAGAACTGACAGACACGAGCGTGACGCGAAGCGCGCCGAACCTTACCCGCACATCGCATTTTGAATACGACGCCAACAATGGACTCCTGAAGGGCACCCTCGTAGAACCCCAGGACTCGACGTTAAGGTTAGACACGAGCTATCAACGAGACAATTACGGAAACATCCGAGAGACTCGGATTGTCGGAGAAGGCCTCACGCCTCGTACGACCCAAGCAGACTACGAAGAAACAGGGCGCTTTGTGACGCATACCATCAATGCCTTGGGAGAGCGAGTGAGCCAAACGACGGACCCGCGATTTGGGAAACCGTTAAGCGTGACCGACGCCAACGGCCTGACGACGCACTACGCATACGACGGCTGGGGCCGATTGATTAACACCGTTCATCCTGATGGCACGCAAGAAAAGAACGCATACCAATGGCAAACGCCCTCCTCTGAAACAAAAGGGACCTCTTTCAAACGTAGAGACGCGATTGATAGCGTCTCCAGCGGTGCTAAAAACAGCACAATGATCGGTATCGGCATGAACGGGGAACCGATCTACGCGACCTACAGCGTGACGACGCAAGCGACTGACGCCAACAACACCCCGATAGGCCCCGCGAACACAAAATACTTCGACCAACTGAATAGAAACGTGGCGAAAACGACGCAAGGCCTAGACGGCACGTTGATTTGGAGCGACACGTTCTACGACGACATCGGTCGAGTAATCCAACAATGCCAAAGCCACTTTGACGGAGACACGATCTACTCCTCGCGCTTCGAATACGACGTGCTTGGCCGCATGACGAAAACCACGAACCCCGACGGCTCAATCATTCAAGTGGCATACGACGGATTAAAAACCACAACGATCAACCCGCTGAATCAGAAGAGCACAAAGCTCACGAACGCGATCGGAAAAGTAACGGAAGCGATCGACAACGAAGGAAACAAAACGAGTTATCAATACGACGCGTACGGGAACATGACAAAGATGATCGACAGTCAAGGCAACTCCTCAACGATCACCTACGACAAACTAGGAAGAAAGATCGGAATCAATGATCCTGACAAAGGGAAGTGGAGCTACGAATACGACGCCTTAGGAAACCTGCTGAAACAAAGCGACAGCGAAAAGCACACGGTGACGATGCAGTATGACCCGTTAAACCGAATGATCAGCCGCACCGACAACGGAAACACAAGCACGTGGACATACGGAACAGATCCCCGCCAACACAACGTAGGAAAACTGATCCAAGAAACCGGAATTGCAAATGGAACAGGCAATCACCCCCAACGTAGAGACGCGATTCATCGCGTCTCCTCTCCAAGCGTCGCGCAAAAACTTCGAGCGATCCGAGACGGCCTAGCGGACTACGAAGAAACGATCGAATACGACTCATTAGGAAGGCCGAGCGAGACGACGATCCACGCCAACGACCGAGATTACACAAGCCAATTAACCTACGACGCTGCAGGCCGAGTAGCGATTACCCGTTATGCGAGCAACGTAAAGATCCAGAACGAATACAACGCGCTTGGCTACCTGATCGCAAAAAAGAACATCTCAATGGGAGGGACGTACTGGAAACTAAACAGCATGGATGCAGAAGGTCACATCACCTCTTTCACCCGATCGAACGGTCTAGTCACAACAAAGACGTACAACCCTGCAAACGGCTTCCTAACAGACATCGAAACCAAACCCGGAAGCGAGCTGCAACTGCAACACGAACTGTTCCCCACAACAACGCACTACCTTTCCAAACGTAGAGACTATATTCCTCGCGTCTCCAAAACCAACAACAACATTCAATCCCTGCACTACACCTACGACGCCTTAGGAAACGTGACGAAAAAAACAAACGACGTTGCGCAAACGACAGACACCTACGAATACGACGACCTAGACCGCGTCACGAAATGGGCTCAAAACGGCACGACCAAACGCACGTATCAATACGACCCTCTCGGAAACCTCACGTACAAATCGGACGTCGGTCATTACCACTACGGAGATCATGCAGGTCCGCATGCGGTGACAAGCATCACAGACGATGCAGGGAAGACGATCGAGAAGTTTTTATACGACGCCGAAGGCAATCAAACCAATGCGGATAAGATCAACAAAGAAGCCAGCAGAATGATTGTGTACACAAGCTACGGAAAGCCGTCGCAAATACACACCCAAGACGCGAGCACCACGTTTTACTACAACGCAGACCGAACAAGATTCATTCGAGTAGACGACCGAGCAGACAGGGGAACGGACACGACGGTGTACTTAGGCGACCTGCAATTTGTGACGCACAAACGCTCGGACAAGACAGCCTTAACCGAAAGCCGTCTGAACGTAGGAGGAGCGTTACTCAACATCGGAAACGGCGACTTCACGTTGTACGAAATTCTAACCGACAACCTAGGTT
>JAHJDF010000057.1 GCA_018812595.1 Gammaproteobacteria bacterium | reverse complement strand
GGGGTGCCTGTTACTGGATCTGCTTCACTTTTTGGTGGTCTTTGTGGTTTGTGTACGGGTTGGTTTGGAGCAAAAGCAGTAGAAGCAACTAAAAAGGCTGTCGAAGAAAGGTGGAGCCCAGAAGCAAAAAGATTTATCGGTTCTTAGTATTGAGGATATTAATACCTTAGTTTTATCACTATGTTTGGAGAAAAAATGGACAAAACTTCGTTAGATTTTAAAAATTATTTACAAGCGGACAGTTATTCCAAAGGGTGGGGAAAAGAATATTGGTTGTTCAATAATGAAAACTTGTGTTGCAAGGTGTTGCGATTAGAGAAAAACAAACAGTGCAGTCTGCATTTTCATTTGGAAAAAGAGGAAATCTTTTTTGTCATAGAAGGTCAAATGGCTTTGACTTGGATTGATACTCAAACCGGCGCCGAACACCTGCGTGAATTGTCGAAAGGCGATTCAGTTTTCATTTCCAGAGGCATGCCTCACAGCTTCTGTGGTATGAGTGATGAGCCGTGTCTTTTCTTAGAAGCCAGTACGCATCATGAAGAGCATGATAGCTACAGGGTACGTCCAGGCGATTCTCAGAAGTTGTAAATTTTTACTCGTTGTTTTTGTACATATAGAGATGACGATACGTTTTGATTTCTATACACGTATAATCGCGCCCTTTTTTAGCAATTCGCAGAGTTCTATGGATTGCATTTTCAACGTAGAGACGCGAGATTCATCGCGTCTTTACGTGTCTGAGGTGATTTTATGCCTATTTATGAATATGTTTGTGCCGCTTGCGGGCATCGTTTGGAGGCTCGGCAACGTCTTGACGATGAACCGTTAAAAAAATGTCCAAAGTGTGGGAAGTCAACGTTGAAAAAAGTGATTTCTGCGCCGCACATTCAATTTAAAGGAAGCGGATTTTACGAAACCGATTACAAGTCTTCTTGTAAAAAGCAGAAATCCGATAAAAGCAACACCTCGAAAAAATCAGGAGATGCTTGCAGCAGTAGCGGTTGCTGTTCTTGTTGTCAGAAATCTAAAAAGGAAGACAAGGAGTAGGTAATGTTGGTGCATTTTCGCAAATATCTTATCGCAGGTTTGTTGGTTTGGTTTCCTCTTTGGATCACGATTTTAACGTTACATTTTTTGATCTCTTTGATGGATGAAACGCTTAAGTTGATTCCAGCAGCGTATCAACCGGATGTGCTTTTAGGGTTTCATATTCCTGGTTTGGGTTTGGTATTTACCGTATGCATTGTGTTATTTACCGGCCTTCTGGTGACGAATTTTGTGGGGCGTTATTTCATTCGGCTTTGGGATGGCTTGGTTAATAAAATCCCATTGGTTCGTTCGATTTATATGGGTGTAAAGAAGACGGTTGAAACGTTGCTGACGTCTAAAGGTCAAGCATTTCGCAAAGTTTTATTGGTGCAATATCCTCGCGAAGGCCTTTGGAGTATTGCCTTTTTAACGGGGCAAAACTGCAAAGCTGTAGAAATGCATACGGGCGAAGAGATGATCTCTGTGTTTATACCAACGACTCCGAATCCCACTTCGGGTTTTTTGTTACTCGTTCCTAAAAAGGATGTGAGAGAACTGGATATCAGTGTAGATGAAGCGTTGAAAATGGTGATTTCATTGGGTGTGGTACAGCCGAATGGCAATGCAATAGAAGGAAAAAAGAAATGAGTATGCGGTCGCATTACTGTGGTCAAGTCGATGAATCGTTGCTTGGGAAAAAGGTTTCATTAACGGGTTGGGTGCATCGTCGTCGGGATTTAGGAGGCGTGATTTTTATTAATTTACGAGATCGATCCGGTGTGGTGCAGGTTGTTGTTCACCCCGAAAAACAAGAGCTCTTTGCAGTTTCGGAAACCATTCGTAATGAATACGTTTTGAGCATTGAAGGGTCTGTTTCTCCCAGGCCTGAAGGGATGAAAAATGAAGCAATGGCGACGGGCGCCATCGAGGTGATCGCGACAAAAATAGAAATTTTGAACGAGTCCACTGCGCTTCCTTTTGCATTAGATGATTACATTTCTGTGAATGAAGAGATGCGATTGCGGTATCGCTATCTCGATCTTCGTCGGCCGGAAGCAATGGAACGATTGCAGCTGCGTTCTCGGTTAAATGCGTTGTGTCATGCGTTTTTCCATGCAAAAGGCTTTTTAGAAATCGAGACGCCGATGTTGACGCGTACGACCCCGGAAGGCGCAAGAGATTATTTGGTTCCTAGCCGTGTGCATCCCGGGAAATTTTTTGCATTACCGCAATCCCCACAGCTTTTTAAACAGTTGCTCATGATGAGCGGCGCAGATCGTTATTACCAAATTGTGCGTTGTTTTCGAGACGAGGATTTAAGAGCGGATCGCCAACCTGAATTTACTCAATTGGATGTGGAGTGCTCGTTTGTCGATGAAAGCGATATTCAAATGCTGATGGAAGAATTGTTGAAGCATGTTTTCAAAGAGATTCTTGACGTGGATTTGCCAGCAGTTTTTCCGCGAATGACCTATCAAGAGGCGATGACTCGTTATGGCAGTGACAAGCCTGATTTGCGGAATCCACTCGAATTGCTGGATGTGACAGGGGTTGTGAGAACTTCTGATTTTCAAGTATTTCAGCGGGTGGTTTCTCAAGCGAAAGGCCGTGTGGTGGCGTTGCGTTTTCCAGGGGGGACGACCTTGACGCGGAAGCAATTGGATCAGTACGTCGCATTGGTAGGGAAATATGGGATGAAAGGACTGGCTTCAATCAAGGTAAATGATTTAGAAGCCGGTATGGATGGTTTGCAGTCATCTATTTTGAAATTTTTATCCGAAGAGATTGTGCGTGCGCTTTTGAATGAAGTTGGTGCGCAGAACGGAGACCTTATTTTCTTAGGAGCGGACCAATTTCATGTAGTGTTTCCGGCGATGGGTGCTTTGCGTATTCAATTAGGGGAAGACGGGAAATTGACCAAAGAGGGTTGGAAGATTTTGTGGGTCGTGGATTTCCCGATGTTTGAAAGGGCTAGTGGACGTTGGAACGCGATGCATCATCCCTTTACAGCGCCGAAAGTCGCGGGTGTTTCTGAATTAAGGAACGATCCAGAAACGGTGGTTGCTCGTGCTTATGATGTGGTGCTCAACGGGATTGAATTGGGCGGTGGCTCGGTTCGTATTAACCATCAAGCGATGCAACAAGCCGTGTTTGATTTGCTAGGAATTGCGCCAAAAGAGGCTGAGGCTAAATTTGGATTTCTTTTGGAAGCTATGAAATATGGATGTCCGCCACATGGAGGCATTGGTTTGGGTATGGATCGATTGGCCATGTTGATGACAGGTTCCGCTTCGATTCGGGAAGTGATTGCGTTTCCAAAGACTGTGACGGCCAGTTGTCCTTTGACGAGCGCACCGTCTTCTGTAGATGAAGAGCAGTTAGCCGAATTACATATCGCCGTTACTGATAAGAAATAAATCCATATGAAAAAATCTTTAATTGTCATTCCTGCTCGTTATGGCTCCACACGTTTTCCAGGCAAACCTTTGGTGAAAATTGCAGGGAAAGAAATGTTGTTGCGTGTTTGGGAAATCGCTCAGTTTGTGGCTAAAAAAATTGCCAATGTTGATGCTGTTGTTGCGACAGACGATGAACGCATTCAATCGTTTTGCGAAGAAAAGAAAATCGCGTACGTCATGACGTCTGAGGCTTGTCGCACAGGCACCGAGCGTGTTTGTGAAGTGATCGAAAAAGTTGGTGACAACGTTGATTTCGTGATGAATTTGCAAGGCGATAACCCGATGTGTCCCCCTTGGTTTGTCGAAGCGCTTTTGAATGAATATCAAAAAGATTCGTCCATTGAAGTGGTGACCCCGTGTGTGAAGTTGTCTTGGGAAGAGTTGGAGGCATTAAGAATCAATAAAATGAAAACGCCTTTTTCTGGAACAACCGCGATTTTGAAT
>JAHJDF010000056.1 GCA_018812595.1 Gammaproteobacteria bacterium | reverse complement strand
CAAAAGATTAACAAAATAGGCCTTTATTCTTGTGCTGTTAGATCTGAGATTAACGTGTGTCTTGAAAAATTGTCTCTAGACCCCATGCCATTTGAAATCATTATTACTGCAGAAGATGTTAAAAAAAGAAAACCGTATTCTGATGGCTATCTATTGGCTGCACAGAAATTAGAGATAGCTCCTACGAAATGCGTCGTTATTGAAGATTCTCCCACGGGCATCGCTGCGGCAAAAGCGGCAGGCATGCATGTCATTGCTTTGGCAACGACCTTTAAAAAAGATGCGCTTTTACAAGCTGATGAAATATTCAACGATTTCGAAGATCTCTTGCAGAAGAACCATCTAAATGTTTGGAGGGGAAGATCGAATTTATTATTTTAGGCCTCCCCAAAGGATCTCCGCTATTTCCAGTAATTTTTCTTACTGGAAATAGCAAAAGAGAGAAAAGACGACAGTTTCAAAACTATCCCTCAAAACGAAAGCCTTTTTCTTTGAATAACTTCACACAGATATCAACAATTTTTGGATCGTAACGAGTTCCTTTGTGCTTTTTGATTTCTTTCAGAGCCGCATCCAACCCTAATGCGAATCGATATGGCCGATGCGAACTCATGGCTTCTACAACATCAGCAACACCAAGAATTCGGCATGCAAGACTGATTTCCTTTCCTTTTAATCGGTCCGGATAACCTGAACCGTCTAAACGTTCGTGATGATGCAGCACCATATCTTGTATAGGCCAAATGAATTCTATCTGCTTAACAATATCGTTCCCAATAGACGGATGCTCTCTAATGACGTTCATTTCAATATTGGTTAATCGCCCAGGTCTGGAAAGAATCTCTGCAGGAACACACATTTTTCCAATGTCATGAACTAAGCTTCCGAAATAAATTCCTTCAATAATCTCCCTAGATAGATTTAATTCCTTTGCTATTGCTACCGACAATTGGCTGACGCGTTTTTGATGACTAGCGGTATAAGGATCTCTTTTCTCTGTTGCGATTGACATAATCGAAATAGAGTCTTCAAGCGATTTCTTAAACTTTAAATACATTTTCTCTTTTGCCTGATGCACGTCTTTTTTCTCACCAAGCATACGGAAACTCAAGATTCCAAAATTTAAATCGTTAGCGATCTCTTCTAATAAACGGACCTCGTCTTCATTGAAAACATCGCTATTTTTGGAATAGATATTTAACGTTCCATAGACCGTATTGTTATGCATTAAAGGCAATGCAATCGCCGATAAATAATTTAATTTCTTAGAAAAATTTTGATGTTGAGAAGAATTGTTCAAGTGATTTGCAACAATTGTCTTCTTTAAATGCACCGCGGCTTTAACCAACTCTTTAGGCCCATATACTTTCCTTTGCTCTACTTTTTCTAATGAAATTGGGTTGAATATCCTGCTGGGAAATGAATTATGTGACTGCAATTGCAAGGTATTAGACTTTATATCAACAAACCCGATCCAAGCAGAAGCATATTCACAGGTTTCCACCAAGATGTGACAGACTTCATGTAATAAATCGTTTTCGGAGGTTGAGTGTACAAGCGTTTGATTAATTTTAGATAAAGTGATGATTTGACGATTTTTCATCTTCAGTACATTTTCTAATTCCAAACGATGAGTAATGTCTTTAAAAAACATCATGAGGTATTTCTCACCGGCAATCTTGATAATTGAAGAACGTAGATCGCAGAAAAAGATAGTTCCGTCTTTTCTTAGTACCGGAACATTTGCATATGTTTTTTTAAAGCTATCCAATTTAAACCTATGATTAATATAAGAAACAGATTTTGTCGGATGAATATCCGACACTTTCATTCCCTGCATCAATTCGCTGTTTGTATACCCGGTAATCTTGCTCATTAATGGGTTTGCAAAAACAAAACGAGATGTTTTTAAATCCGAAGCAATAATTCCATCACTGACATTTTCAAAAACACTTTTGAATCTCTCAGAATATTCCAGCAACTCTCTTTCTAAATGTTTTCTGCAAAGAATCTCTGAAATCAAATAGATAAATTCATTTATTAACTGAATTTTCTCTTTCAAAAACGTTTTGTTACCCTTTTCAACATCCTGAGGTGCAGCAGAAATTTTAATACTTAAATTTCCATATCGGTGTAAATCAATTTCTTTTTCAAAAAATACCTCTGATTTTTCAATAGGTTTCGTATGAAATAGAGAATCGTTATAAACAATTTGTACGTATACTGGGTAAGAACCTCTGAATGCAGCAGCAATCATTTTGACAACTTGCTTCAGCCACCGTTTAACGGATAAACGAAAATCTTTACCAAAAATTCTCAATGACTTGCTAAAGTTATCTAATATTTCAATTTCATTATCTAATAATTTTGACGCGCGATGATTTTCTAAAATTAACCCACAAAATTGTGCATAGAATTGAAGTTGTTCCTTAGCCGCGTTAATGACAGCTTTAGATAATACAAATTCTGAAAATCCATCTTTTTTATTAAATATTTTAGGCAACTTGTTGATATATAAAAAACAAAGCCCTCCTGCACTTTCACCCTTTATCAGAATGGGAGCCGCATAACATTGCAAACCATCTTCACCTTTAATCTTTGTGGGTTTTCCGATCCGCATCGCTTTTTCAATTGTTTTCAGGCAAGAAGAATGACGTATTTTTTCACAAACCGTTTCTGCCCATTTTGGATGACAAAATTCAGCAACTAATTCACCGTCGAGTTCATAAATAGCAAATGAAGTGCCTATCGATTGCAAACAATGAGCCCCAAGATTCATCAGCCTCTTTTTGCCAATAACCAGAAGCAGCAAGCTTTTTTCATTGAATCTTTGAACACAGCTTTCACTGTTTTTTGTTATTGATAATTTACTTGAAGTCTTTCCTTTAACTTTCCGATTAATCATTTGTTTCTCCTTAACTTATACTTTTCATTATCAATTTTTTAACCAATACTCAGCTAAAGAGAATTAAGGAAATTAAAATAAGAAAATGCTTACAAATATTGTAATTTTTTTGAACAACCTTGGAGTGGTCGCTCAAAATTGCAAAAACACGCCTATAACGGCGGCATCAATGTGATCAAAGTTTTCGTTAGATCGATCCAACATAAACCTACGATACTGAATATAAAAAGAGGTATGCCAAGAATTAACCTTCTGTACAACAGCAACCCCATAAGCCTTCCCAACATCATTGTTTTGCGCATAGTGTTTTGAACGTTCGTAATCAACCGATAGAAAGGTTTTTCCAACCGTCCAAAAAGCCCTCTGATACCCCAGCTTGCAGTAAGAATAATGAGGATTATCTCTACCTGGACGATGAGCGTTTAATTTTCCAGTAGAGAAAGTCCCACTCAACCCGTTGTGCAACAACACAGAAATAGACCCATCAATAATATTACCGACCGCGTCATTTAATTCAGAGGGACTCGTATAAGCAACAGCTCCCAAGACCGTCATAGAATCCATTTTCTTATTGTATGTAAGCGCGACATCACCCTCATTATGTTTGATGGCAGATGTTGAAAGGGAAAAACCATGAAACTGCGGGGTGTCATAACGAATTCTTTTTTCACGACCAAGACCGTCTAAATCATTAAAAACATCTTCGACTTGTGGATTCTCGCTATAGGCATGCACATGAGGCGTCCTAAAGTACAACTCTCCTCCCAGATCCGCGATACCGGCATACATCACCATATCCGTACCAGATAGGTCGCTCTCCGCTGAATTGTCCGAAGCTGTTGACCCCTTACCTATCCAGAACTTTCCCCATTGTTTTGACTGAAAATACATTTCAACTCTACGTTTATCTAAAGAATCTGAAGGGGTGTGATCATCTTGCGTCATTGCACCAGACGCATTGACTTCCAAACCTAATTCAACACGCGCACCAATAGTGAAATCTTTATTCGGCTGTATTTCCCCTGAAACCCCGACCAGAGAAGGAAAGGAGTCATTTGTAGTGAAAAATACATTTCTCACATGCTGATCATTGGCATACAGCACCGCTTGATTAAATTGCCCGTAAAAAAAGAACTTCAATTGATTATTAAAGAAAGGACCAAAGGTTAAAGCCGATGTATGAGATGTTTTTCTCTCAGCGGTTCTCGGAACATGACGATGAACAAGCGTTTTTGTTTCTGTTGTTTTCGCACAAACAGATGAACTAACAATTAACAAACCTAATAAATAACGTGCAATCACATATTTTTTGCATCCATGCATCTCATGACTCCATTACTCACCCTATAATGATTGAATCTATTAATAACATAAGTAGATTAATTCATTCCACTTATCGTTTTATCGTTGCGTCGGTCGGAGTCATTATGCCAGCCCATTCAAAACTCAGCATGTTTTCAATCGCCATGATTGCCGTCTCGGCGATTTTCACTTTAAGGTCACTTCCGTTAATGGCGGTTTATGGATTATCTGCTGTTTTTTATTATTTATTATTCGCGATCATTTTTTTGATTCCGAGTGCTTTAGTTTGTGCAGAACTTGCAACGGGATGGCCGAAAACAGGAGGCCTTTATGTATGGATCAGCGAGGCCTTTGGAAAAAAATTTGGGTTTCTGGCGATTTGGCTCGAGTGGATAAACACAACAATCTCTTTTCCAGCGACTCTTTCTTTTATCGTAGCCTCCTTGGCGTTTGCAATTGCCCCTTCACTGATTGCAAATAAATACTATTTATTTATAGCAATGTTCGCCCTCTTTTGGTCCGCCACGTTTATCAATTTTTTCGGCATTAAATTTTCTAGCACAGTAAGCACGTTGGGGTTAATGCTTGGCACAGTATTTCCTTTCCTCGTCATCACCCTATTAAGTCTCTGGTGGCTGTTTTCGCATCATCCTTCGCAAATCACGTTTTCTTGGCAGGCCCTTATGCCAAGCACAAAAGCGTCGCATTTATCTTTATTAGCCGGACTCATGTTGTGCTATTCAGGAATGCAGATTGTTGGTTTTCATGCGCAAGAAACAAAAAATCCGCAACGAGATTTTCCAAAAGGCATATTAATAGCCGTCCTAATTATCCTTTTACTTTCGATTGTTGGATCGTTGGCCATATCCATCATCGTTCCACAAAAAAATATCAGCGTCGTAATCGGAATCATGCAAGCAGGACAATCGTTCTTTAATACTTTTCATATGACTTGGATGTTCCCTATTTTTGCTGTTCTGACTGCGGTCGGCACCTTAGCGATGCTCAACATGTGGGTAATAGGGCCCAGCAAAGGTCTATTGGCTACAGCACAAGATGGAGAGTTACCGAGATCCTTTCGATACAGGAACAAACACGGCGCCCCTGTAACCATCCTATTTGTACAAGCAATTATTGCCACCGTGTGCTCCGGAATCTATTTATTGATTCCTTCCATCAACAACGCTTATTGGATCTTGATTGTGTTAAGCGCCCTGCTCACTTTATTGATGTATGTATTGTTATTTGCGGCAGTTATTCGTCTACGTTACTCACATCCTCACATTCCGCGCGCTTATAAAATACCTGGGGGAATGATCGGTGTTTGGCTCGTCGGTGGCACAGGATTACTGGCCTGTCTTACAGCATTTTTCCTAGGCTTTGTCCCGCCTATTCAACTCAAAACAGGGAACCCATTCTCCTACGAAAAATATTTAGCTATCGGAACATCGACGATGTTGCTTGTGCCCTTCTTATTCTTTTTCTTTCAACGAAAAAAAACCTTACTAACTGTTAATAATGATGAATAAAAAGTTTCGAGCATTTTTTGCGTGGATGTTGCCCGAGCCATTGCAACTAGAAATAAAACCCTATTTAAATAGTCTAAAAAAAGAATTTCTATCGACAGACATTCGTTTTACCGCGTTAGAACAGCTTCATCTTACTTTGCGTTTTCTAGGGAATATCTCTGAAGAAGACAGTTTGCGCTTAGTAACAGCTGCGGAACATACTTTAAAAAACACACCTTCTTTTCCTATTCAATTGACGGGCATTGATTTTTTCCCTTCACAACAATCTAAAAAAACGTTGATTGCAACATGCCCGCCCAATCCTGCATTAATAACTCTCACCCACGCCATAGAGCAACTCGTGCAATCTCTAGGTGTGACGCCTGAAACACGCCCTTTTCATCCTCATGTCACGCTGGCCCGCATGCGTGAAAAGCTCAGAAAAGAGATAATCAACACAGACTTCTCTCTGCCAATTGATGGGATAGTGCAAGAAATAAGCCTCATGAGAAGTGACTCTACAAAAGATGGAGTCGTTTATTCTTCCGTTTGGACAAAAACTTTGAAGGACTGACCGTTTTTGTTTTTCGAGCGATAAAAAAATCAGAAAATCGGGTAAAAGATACTTGAATGAAGTGCTTAAACGTAAAACGCTTACAAAGATATGGGACATCGATCGTATTTGATTTTTTTACTTGCTCAATAAAATCTCCGCCGCTCATGTTCAATGAGCGACAAAAATAAATTTCAACTCAATCCTTTTCATTTGTGCATTAAGTTGAAAATCACACGTAGTGGATTTGCGTGGAAAGCCTCTAATTTTTCTCATCAATGGATTAATGATCTCTTAGCGATCGTGCGGCATGCATATGCTAAGAAGGCGTGATGTTTTGTTTTTGTGACGTTGTCTACATCAAAAATAAATAAAGAAGGCGTTCAATATGAATAAAACAAACCAAAACAAATTCGATGAAATCAATGTCAATGGAGTGAAATTATCGGTGAAGGAAGGTGAATGTGTTTATTACCTATTACGAGGAATGACCGCAAAAGAAATTGGAGAAATCGTTCATCGATCGAAAAGAACCATCGAAGGTCACTTCTTAAACATAAAAAACAAACTGAACTGTTCTAAAAAATCTGAACTGATCGAAAAATTATGGGAAAGCGGTTTTCCATTTACAGCCATTACAGAAGTTTTATACGGAAAAAAGAAAGATAAGACAGAGGAAGAGAATGAATAACCCCAGCGATTGTTACTTTGCACTATTTTTCGTCATTTTCGCGAAAGCCAAAGATCCAGAAGAGAGATGCCTTAGATCTGGACTTGAATTTGGCTTACAGCTAAGACGTCTTTAGCGCTCTATCTATTAAGTTCAGTAACAATTCTTTTTCGACAGGCTTGGTGAGGTAATCGAAAACCCCTGCTTCAATCGCATCAATAATGTCATCTTTTTCTCCCATTCCTGTCAGCATAATGACAGGAATGCGTTGTAAAGCAGGTACGCGATGCATCTCTTTTAAAAGCTCTAAACCACTCATATAAGGCATCAGTCGATCTAAGATAATGACATCAAATTGTTTGGGGTTGCTTTGCAGTAGCTCCAAAGCTTGTTTTCCGTTTTCAGCCGTCTGACAGTGATAATCTGAACCAGACAAAAAATTAGAAAGAACGGTGCGACTAGACAGTTCGTCGTCAACCACTAAAACGTTCACAGGCGTTTTCTTATTTTTCTTCCACAATCTATGAAGTAAGCAACTTGATTTCATTTTATTAAGTCCATTCGTATTCAATCGATTCAGTTGTATAGCGCTCAACAGTAATGGTATTCGACCAATAATTCAAAGGCAGGCCAGCCTTTAATTTCAGATGTTGAAGGAAATTCTTAGGCTTTGGCAAGGACTCCCAAACAGAAGGCAAAAAAGTTCCTTTCATCCCCTGCTCAGTCAATACCAATCCATCAACACCGGGCCTCAATTGTCGTATCAGATCTTCTTCGGATTCAAAACTAATCGGTTCTAATGCACTTAAAACTGAAATATGAATCTCGATACGGTCCACTTCTTGTAGGCTCACCGCAGGAAACCGAGGGTCTGAAAATGCCGCCGAATAAGCATTTTTCACAACATCTAAAGCTAAAGGTTGGTAAGCAATTAAAGAACCAATACACCCTCGAAGTGAATGATCCATAAGCAATGTGACAAAACTGGCTCTTGTTTCGTGTAATTTCTCAGGCAATTGATCAAGCGTGACATCCATCATTGCATGATGCGAAAGCGCATATTGAATAGAGTCTTTGGCCAGTTTCAACAGAATCTTTCTGTCTTGTTCAGCATATTCCTGATGCATTTGTTCCTCTCAACGCGACTCGTAAAAATGAAAAGCGGCATAACCAACGACATGTTCTTTATCGCCAATCACATCGCCTGAATTTTGCGCTGCAATCAAAGTTGGCTGTAATTTTTTTCTTCGTGCTAACTGCAAAAGAGCTTGGATACCTATGCGACCACACGCTTGATCAACCCCAATTTTCTCAGGCGCAAGCGTTAAAATAGCTGCAATCGTCTGCTGATCCAAAGCAATCGCAGCATCGTAAGAAAGATAATGACTTAGATCCGAACTAATCACGACAAGCGTTTCAGAACCTCCCCAGAGCTGCTCTAAAACGTCCGCAACTTGATCCGGATTTTCTTGGCCAACCAGCAATGGAGTTAACGAAAAGTTGTTTAAAAAGGATTGTAGCAAAGGAAGATGTACTTCAATCGCATGTTCTCCTTCAAAAGCAGCATCAAGCAATTGAACATGTGGGTGATTGAGAATTTTAGAAACCGCCTTCTGATTAACAGGGATTTCCCCTAAGGGCGTTGCAAAAAAATCATCATCAACAACTGCAATCCCTTGGAACGGATAACGATGAGCGGGAGCAACGATAACTACATTTTTAATCTTTCCCTTGCTGTTTTGCAGACATGCATAAGCAGCTGCAGCAATCGCCCCTGAATACACATACCCTGCATGCGGAGCAATAATGGCTTTTGGAATGCTTGTGTGACTGTCTATATTTAGCTTTTCTAAGAAAAAACGAATCTGATCTGTCAGTTCTTCAACCGTCTCTGGATAGAACAAACCTGCTACATGAGGCTGACGAATATGGACCATAAGTACGCGTCCTTATTTTCTTTTGCTTTAGAAGCGAGATACTTTAAGCTTGTGAAATTTTTAAAGCAACACGTCACACAGGCAATGATTATGCGAAAGATTCAGCATTTTCTTCTTACGTTTATTTTCACAACGTTATGTTTTCAAAATGGATTTGCCGCACCTACTTCCCCACAAAAATCACATAAAACACCTTTCCTGATCGGCGCAATTTATAACCTTTCTGGAGAACAAGCGCCCATCGATGTCCCTTCCGCGAAAGGCGCAAAAATGGCAGTTCACATGATTAATGAAGAAGGAGGTCTTCAGGGGCATCCTCTAAAACTGATTTTAAAGGACGGCCACAGCGATCCTGAAACTGTTGTGGACATTGCAAAGCAATTTGTCAAAGACCCTAATATTAAAGTGGTTATTGGCTTAAATGGCACAGACATGGTGCAACGAGTTGCCCCGATTTTTTTAAAAGGGAAAAAAATATTTATTTCAACCGGCGCCACTTCTTCTCAGTTAGTTCTTTTATCCCCCAAATATTTATTCTTAATTTGTTTTACAGACGACGTGCAAGCATCGTCAGCAGCGGAATACATTTATCAATTTCTACAATTAAAATCAGGCGCTGTTTTATATGATGGAGATACTGACTATACAAAATCTCTGAAAGAATTTTTCTCTAAACGCTATTTAGAACAAAACGGCACAATTGTCTCTTCGCAATCTTTTCAACATACAGACCACGCTTTAACAGAACAAATTGCAAATCTAAAAAAGGATTCCAAATCCATTCAATTTATTTATTTAGCGGCTAATCCGGCTTCAGCTCCTCTTATTATTCGAGCATTGCGAAACGCCAATTTAGAGATGCCAATTATTGGAAGTGATAGTTTCATTGCGACAAACATCTTGAAAACGGTCGGCCCTACAGCCAATAACATTAGTTTTACCACACATGCCGTTGTGAACCCTGAGTTTGTCAATTATCTACCTGCTCTCATGCGTCAATACATCGCGACACAAAAGTTTTTTTATGAGTATCAAAAATTTTATGGAAAGAATCCGAGCAGTGTGTTTTCTGCATTAAGTTATGATGCAATTAACTTCGTTGTAACCGCTTTAAGCGATATTAAACATTACGATACCAACCGCATTCTGTTTGCGTTAAATCACCTCTCAACATTTGTTGGAGTCACCGGTTCAATCAGTTATGTGCAAGGTCAAACAGCCCCTAAAAAAACCGTTTCTATCGTAGATATCAAAGACGGAAAAGCATTCTTTTTAGGTAATTGGATTCCAGCGGTACTGGCCTCAGATAGTTAGATATTCATGTCAATCTCTATGACTTATATTCTTTTAATCATTGTCTTATTAATATTCCTCGGCGTTGTATTTTTTCAAGCACGACAAGGCCATCTAATCTCTCGTGAAATAAACAGCATCCGACCTTTTTTTGAAGAACGTGCACGTTTTACAGATGATTTATCACGTCGGATACAGCAAGAAAGTTTGGAAAAAGTCCTGCAATTCTTAAATGACAACCGTGTCAATTTTCAAAAGGAACTCAGTGATTTTCGGGCTCAATTTGATAAGCATCAAATGGAGTCCTTTAAAAATGTGCAAGAAAGCCTTTTTCAAGGCGTTCGCAACACACAGATGACCCTCACCTCTTCTTTGCAAGCACATTCTGAAGAACTGAATAAACGAGTCGAAAAATTAACAAAAGACACAGATTTACGTTTAAAAGAAATCAGCGGACAGGTAGAAAAACGCTTGTCCGAAGGATTTGAAAAAACAACCGCAACTTTTACAGACGTGATTAAACGATTGGCTTTGATCGATGAAGCGCAGAAGCGCATTACAGAACTGTCGAGTAATGTTCTAAGTTTGCAAGAGGTGCTCTCGGATAAAAAATCCAGAGGAGCTTTTGGTGAAGTACAACTGTCATTATTGGTGCGCGACAAATTGCCGGAAAACACTTTTGAGTTTCAACACACGCTAAGCAATGGAAAGCGTGTGGATTGCTTCTTATGGCTACCAAAACCAACGGGGAATATATCGATCGATGCTAAATTCCCACTAGAGAATTATCGAAAAATGCTGGATAGCGCTCTTTCTGAAGCTGAAAAACAGACTGTAAAACAACAGTTTCGACACGACATTCGTAAACATATTGTTGATGTGGCAGAAAAATACATTATTCCCGGAGAAACGTCGGACGGAGCCATCTTGTTTATTCCATCAGAAGCTGTCTTTGCGGAAATCCATGCAAATTTTCCGGAGCTTGTTGAAGCCTCGCATGCTGCTCGTGTCTGGTTAACTTCACCTACAACGATGATGGCTATTTTGACCACCGTAAAAGCGGTCCTGAAAGATGAAGCCACTCGCGAACAAGTCCATCTGATTCAAGAACATCTCAATCACCTTGCAACCGATTTTGATCGCTTTCAGTCTCGTATGGATAATCTCGCCAAACACATTCATCAAGCAAATGACGATGTCGACTTGGTTCATAAATCCGCTAAAAAAATCACTTCCCGTTTTAATAAAATTGAAAAAGTGGAATTACAAACCATCGAAAAAGAACTTCCAGGAGAAGACAATGATTAAACAATCAGTGTTGTGCTTGCTAGCTTTTCTAATTGTTTCAACAGCGCATGCGATGCTTGTTGATCCAATTTCGGTACACACACCACAAAACATCTACGCGTTAATTTCAAAAGAAACAGCCAATCAAAGGTTGATGACGGTGCAACAACAAAATCAATTTGTGCAAAATTTCTTTCACCATTTCTTTTCTCCTTGGCAGCCTGTATCAAAAAACACGATTCAAGCATTTAAAAAGGATGAATTACGTAGCATCCATTTTTACGAGAACAATCCAGGCTGGGGTGAAAATTTTCATCAACATCACGCCGATTGGGTCAAAAAAATCGTTCAAAACATGAATATGAGCACCTTCCCAAATACTGATCGTTACGCGATCACTGTTAATAATACTTATGTGCGCCAACTGCCTACGATTGAGCCTCATTTCTTTAATTTCAGAAAAGCTGGGGAAGGTTATCCGTTTGACAATCTGCAAGAAACATCGCTATGGGCTGGCACGCCTTTGCATGTTTTACAGATGTCTTGGCACGGAGACTGGTTATTTATTCAATCGCCAGAAGTTACTGGGTGGGTACAGATGAAAGACGTCGCGTTTGTTGATCAAGCGTTTATCCACCTATGGGAAAAGAAGAAATTCGTTGCAACGGTGGTGAATCAAACAGCAGTGAAAGATAGCGCGAACATTTACCGCTTTACTGCATATATGGGCTCTTTATTTCCGGTCGATAAAATCAAGAAACATCGTTACCGCATCTTTATTCCTGTCGCAAACTTAAATGATGAAGTGCAAATTAGAACGAGCGAGGTCACCGATCACGACATGCAACTCATGCCCATTTCCCCTACTCCGATGCACTTTGCCAACCTCATCAACCAACTGTTGGGCACGCCTTACGGTTGGGGTGGCATGTATTTTTACAATGATTGCTCGGGAACTTTAAAAAGTTTATTTACGCCCATAGGCATCTGGCTTCCAAGAAATTCAGGCGCACAAGCAAAAGTAGCCCCTCACATTACTTTGAATACCCTCTCTTCCTCCGAACAGGAGGAATTGTTAGATCAATCCAAGCCTTTCTTAACGCTGATCTATTTGCCGGGGCACATTATTTTGTATGTAGGGAAAAGAAACGGAAAATACATCACATTTCAAAATTTATGGGCATTCATCACAAAAAACGAAGACGGTTCAGAAGGACGTGCTGTGGTAGGGAAAGCAGCACTTATGAATTACTATCCGTATACAAATATCACTTATCAATTGATTCGATTGGTAAATTAATTAGTAAGGATTTGCTTTTAAGGATGACTATTCTCATGGAAGAAAATTTCAAGCAGTTACAGGTGATTGATCTAGATCTAGGAGCTCGCATCGTTGGTGGCGACAGAGAATTAGCCGAAGAAATGATTCGGTTACTCGTGCAAACATTACCAGAATTGCAAACTGCGCTAACAAATGCATACCAACAACATAACGCAACACAACTCCTCAAAGCCGCTCACAAATTGCACGGGGCAGCCAGCTACAGCGGCACTCCTCGCCTCAAGCTTGCTGCAAAACAATTGGAATTGATTGCGAAAGAAAATAACGAAGAAAAGCTCCAACAAGCCTACCAAACACTGCTAACAGAAATTGAAGCCGTCCAAAAAACCGCAATGAAATCGTAATTTCTGAAACTTTGAATTCCAGCAAGCAACTAGGAATGACGGAAAAACACACAATCTAGAAAAACCAATATACCCTTTTCACTTACCTCCACAGTTCCCGGCTTTGTAGTGGTTTGTCGCCTAGTAGAGGGTGAAGTGCTTGTTTTAGCAGGATCTTTGCTGCGGCTAGGGTGGATGGAGAAGAATAATCGTCTGCGGCTATGGCTAGTAGATCTTGGCCGGTAAAGGACAGCGAGTGATTTAGTGAACTTTCAGTACATGCGGCCTCTTCGATAAAACCCCTTTCATGAAAATAGTAATACCGTTTATCTCGCTCGATGAGCCGATGAGTTTTGATGTCGTGTTGCAGTGAGAGCCCATACCCCAGCTCATCTAAAAGATGTTTTTCGAAATGCCTTAAAGTACGTGGCAATGCCGATAACTCTATGGCGCTCAAGTCCCTTAACGTTTTGCCATAGAGATGAAAAATCGATTCAACAGCTTCGTGACGATGCACTAAACGCATAATGATCTCATTAATGTAAAACCCACTGATCAACAAATTACCTGTCAGAAAGACAGGACATCCATCGTTCTCGACCTGTGTGACCGTTGGCAAATCACCCTTTCCTTTCCATTCCATAATTAACGGCATAAACGGCTGCAACATGCCCTTTTTACTCGACTTAGCCGATCGCACGCCGCGAGCTAATAGGCCCAATCGTCCAAACGATTCAGAAAGAACTTCAATTAATAAACTGGTTTCGCGATAAGGACGAGTATGGAGGACAAAAACTTTTTGCATCGAATGATTTTTACAAGTGTTCAACAAGGAATAAAGAAACTTAACGAATACGGAGTTGAGACGCGATTTATCGCGTCTTGGCACAAAGCCTTTCTATCTAAACCCAAACTGCGCTAATGCTTTTGCGTCGTCTGACCAACCAGGGCGGATTTTTACCCATAGTGTTAAATGTACTTGTTTTTCAAATAGCTTTTCTAAATCACGGCGGGCACTGATGCCGATCTCTTTCAACTTACTTCCCTTCTCTCCAATCAAAATCACCTTTTGTCCTAATCGCTCCACCCAAATCGTTACATAAATATGTAACACATCGTCTTTCAATTCTTTTATATCTAATTGCACGACTGTGTCATAAGGCAATTCTTTATTCGTTAACCGCATAATCTTTTCACGGATGATTTCAGTAATCATAAAAGCATCGCTTTGATCCGTGAGTTGATCTTTCGGAAAAAACGCTTCTCCTTCAGGCAACAACCGAAAAATCGTTTGCTCTAATTGATCCACATTCACTTCTTTCGTCACGGATAACGGCACAATATCTACAAAAGATCGTTTTTCAGAAAGCTCTGCAAGACGAGGCAATAATTGCTTCTTATCTTTGATCGTATCGACTTTGTTCAACACCAAAATCACAGGACTTTCTACATCCTGTAATTTATCCAAGATCCACTCGTCTTCTTGCGTCCAAAAACGTGCATCAATCATGAAAACAATGACATCAACATCTCTCATCGCCGAAAACGCTGCTCGATTCATTAAGCGATTCACTTCTCGCTTTGCCTTCGTATGCATACCCGGGGTATCGATATAAAGCGCTTGCACATGCTCTGTGTTTTGAATTCCTAGAATACGATGACGCGTAGTTTGAGGTTTATGAGAAGTAATACTGACTTTCTGCCCGATCAAGCGATTGAGTAATGTAGATTTGCCCACATTTGGGCGACCCAAAATAGCGACATATCCAGAACGAAAAGGAATATCAATCATGCACTAATGCCTCAAGCACATGCTTGGCAGCATCTTGCTCCGCTCTGCGACGACTAGTGCCTTCGCCTGTCACCGGTTGATCCAAAGTGACAATTTTGCAGCTCACAACAAATTGTTGGGCATGCTCCTCCCCCATAGTGGATACCAAATCGTAATGCGGTAAAGGTAATTGGCGTGCTTGCATATATTCCTGCAGGATAGATTTTGGATCTTTTTGAATATCGTCTAAAGACAAATGATCAAACCGTTCTTGATACCATTTGGAAACTTTTTTGTAGCACTCCTCCATCCCACTGTCTAAATAGATAGCTGCCACAATCGCTTCCATAGCATCCGAAAGAATCGAAGGCCGCTCAGCACCTTTCGCTTTAATCTCACCAAAACCCAATTTCAGTGCAGGCCCGAGATGAAATTCCTTAGCCATTTCAGACAGAGTTTCTTCATTCACCAAATTGGCCCGCAACTGGCTTAAGTGCCCCTCTTGCGCTTTTGGAAAACGTTCGAACAACTCACTCGCAACAATAAAGTTGACTAATGAATCACCTAGAAATTCAAGCCTTTCATTATTCATCTTGCTATGGCTACGATGCGTCAAAGCATTTTCCAAAGTCTCTATCTCATGAAATTGATAGCCAATATGCTGCATTAAATCTTCAATCTCTGGCTGCATTTAATTACTCCTTACTACTTAATAAACCCTAAATGAGACCAACGCACACGATCGCGTCGACTATCCCAACTAAACCACACAAACACGGCTTTCCCGATCAGATTGTTTTCAGGCACAAACCCCCAAAAACGACTATCTGCACTCGCATCCCGGTTATCTCCCATCATGAAGTAATACCCTTTCGGTACGACCACATTGTAATCAACGGTCGCTCCACCTGTCGGGTAAACATAGATCTGATGTTTCACTCCCTCGAGATTTTCCTCATAAACTTTCACCGGAAGATTCGAAGCGCCTGGCTCATGATCGATCGTATTTTTAACAAAAGTCTGTGGAACCTTCTGACCGTTAATCGTTAATTGTTTGTTTTTGTAAACAATATGATCGCCCGGAACACCGATCACTCGTTTGATGTAATCCACTTTCGGATTACCGGGAAAACGAAAAACCGCAATGTCTCCGGCTTTGGGTTCCCCCATGCTCACCACTTTCTTATTTAGCACAGGAAGTCGAAAACCGTAGGCGAACTGATTCACTAAAACAAAATCATTCGTCAAGATTGTTGGTTTTAAGGAACCCGAAGGAACTCGAAACGGTTGCACAACAAAGGATCGAATAAGGAGAACAATCAAAAAAACAGGAAAGAAAGATTTAGCGTAATCGACAAGTACGGGCATTTTTTGGTTCGTTTCTTTTCTTTTCGCTGCAAAAAACAAGATATCTATTAACCCAATCGCCCCGCATAACAGCGTCAGCACCACCAAAACCAACGGAAAATTAATAGTCATTCTAACCTTTCTCCACTTTTAAAATGGCTAAAAACGCTTCTTGTGGAAGTTCAATCTTCCCTACCTTCTTCATGCGTTTTTTACCCGCTTTTTGTTTCTCTAATAACTTACGTTTTCGCGTGATGTCCCCGCCATAACATTTAGCGGTCACATCTTTACGCAGCGCTTTCACAGTTGTTCTAGCAATGACTTGGTTCCCAATCGCTGCTTGAATCGCCACTTCAAACAATTGACGTGGAATCAACTCTTTCATACGACGCGCCAACTCTTGGCCCCGGTGATATGCATGTTCTTTGTGCACGATCGCTGCTAATGCATCGACTTTCTCACCATTAATCAGAATATCTAACTTGATGAGATCCGCTTTTTGAAAACGTGAGAAAGAATAATCTAGCGAGGCATATCCTCGACTCACTGATTTCAAGCGATCGAAGAAATCGAGCACGACTTCGTTCATGGGTAAATCATAGCTCAAAGAAACTGCATTGCCGTGATACATCAATTTCCGTTGTACTCCACGGCGTTCAATACACAACGTCATTACGTTCCCCACGTAATCTTTTGGCACCAAAATATTAGCAGTCACAACGGGTTCGCGAATTTCTTGAATCTGATTTGGGGAAGGTAATTTAGAAGGATTATCGACATGAATAACTTCGTTTTGAGTCGTCAAGACTTCAAATACGACCGTTGGAGCCGTAGTAATAAGATTTAAGTGATATTCTCGTTCCAACCGCTCTTGCACAATTTCCATGTGCAACATACCTAGAAATCCACAGCGAAACCCAAAACCCAACGCTTCTGACGTCTCTGGTTCATAAAATAAAGAAGCATCATTTAAATTGAGTTTTTCAAGCGCATCACGGAAGGATTCAAAATCTTCAGAATTGACCGGAAAAAGTCCGGCATACACTTGCGGTTTCACTTTTTTGAAACCGGCTAGTGCTTGCTCTGCTGGATGATGAAAATGCGTGACCGTATCGCCCACAGGAGCGCCGTGAATATCTTTGACACCGGCAATCACATACCCCACTTCACCGGCCAACAATTCTTCTTTTTCTTGTCGCTTAGGGGTAAAAATGCCAAGGCCATCGGCCATATAGCCTTTCCCTGTCGACATCATCAAAATCTTTTCGCCTTTGCGTAAACTCCCTTGTTTGACGCAGATCAAAGAGACAACGCCTAAATAAGCATCGAACCAAGAATCAATAATCAATGCTCGTAAAGGAGCCTCTCGGTCCACATGAGGAGCCGGTATCTTCTTGACCACATATTCCAACAAGTCAGCTATACCTTGGCCTGTTTTTGCGCTCACGGACAAAGCATCTTTTGCATCAATCCCTATAATCTCTTCAATCTCTTTAATGACTCGTTCCGGTTCTGCTTGAGCCAAATCGATTTTGTTTAAGACAGGAATCACTTCAAGACCTTGTTCGATCGCCATATAACAAACAGTCACGGTTTGCGCTTCCACACCTTGTGAAGCATCAATAACAAGCAAAGCACCGTCACAAGCGGCTAACGAACGAGACACTTCATAAGAAAAATCAACGTGTCCGGGAATATCGATGAAATTCAGTTGATACAACTGCCCGTCTTTCGCACGGTAATGCAAGGTAACGCTCTGAGCTTTAATCGTGATCCCTCTCTCGCGCTCAATATCCATAGAATCTAGTACTTGAGCGGACATTTCGCGTTCGGATAAACCGCCACATAACTGGATTAAGCGATCTGCGAGAGTGGATTTGCCGTGATCAATATGGGCGATGATAGAGAAATTTCTGATGTATTTGATATCCGTTGTCATGTGTTTTCCACTATCCGAAAGGCGCAAGAGTTTATTGGAAAAACAGTGAAAACGAAAATATAAGACGTTATCAAAAATCCGATTTATATAGCTTCGATCTAGGCTCACCACAAAGCCAAAAATAACGGTGATTTATTTTCGGATAACAACCAACCTGAACCCGTATCTTTTGCTCTGATCTTGGTAAAAAAATCAGATACAATCGCGCTACTTTTTACAAAGGAGATCACGTTTATGGCTAGAGGGGTAAATAAAGTTATTTTAATTGGGAACTTAGGATCAGACCCTGAGACTCGTTATATGCCTAATGGTGGCGCTGTAACAAACGTCAGTTTAGCAACCAGTGAATTTTGGAAAGACAAAGAATCAGGAGAACAACACGAAAGAACCGAATGGCATCGCGTGGTTTTCTTTGGACGATTGGCTGAAATCGCCGGGGAATACTTAAAAAAAGGTTCGAAAGTCTTTATTGAAGGCAGCTTACGAACCCGTAAATGGCAAGACAAAAGTGGAACAGATCGCTATACCACCGAAATTATTGCCAGTGAGATGCAAATGTTGGATAGCAAAGGAAGTTCTGGTGGATCTAATTTTGACACCCCTGCTCCTGCAAAAGAGTCTTTTGGATCCGCGGCCCCTGCGCCTGAAGCATCCGCTAATTTTGAAGACGACATTCCTTTTTAACGTTTATTTTCCATTCCTAGCGGCAGCAGAAATCCAAAATGCCTTCAGCGTCATCCCCGCGAAAGCGGGGATCTATTCCAAGAGAAAAAATTATCGGATTTTAGAGAAGTGTCATCCCCGCGAAAGCGGGGATCCATTAATCATCGGGTCGATCTGGTCTACGAGCGGCGAGTCATCCCCGCGAAATGCGGGGATCCAGTTTCCAGGAGGCATTCCTGGGGCATTTTCTCTTGGTCATCCCCGCGAAAGCGGGGATCCATTGGCGATGGTAATGGGATTTTCCCATCCACGGTGGTCATCCCCGCGAAAGTGGGGATCCATTACAAGAAGACAGTCGCTACTGTTAGTAAAAAAAAGGCGAACTTAAAGTTCGCCTTTTTTGATAACTCGTTCGTCTTTATTTGACTTTCACATCAATACGACGAGAAGTTGTTTGCTTCTTCTTTGGAATCGAGACCACCAAAACCCCGTGTTCTGAGTGTGCATCTATTTTTTCCGCTTCTGCATCATCCGGCATTGTAAAACTGCGATAGAAACTTCCAGAAACTCGTTCAACACGAGAATATCCTTTTTCATTTTCTTTGGTTTCTGTTTCGCGTTTCCCTTTAATGGTGAGCATATTGCCTTCCATAAAGATCTCGATCTCTTCCGGTTTTACCCCCGGAACATCGACAAAGATCACATAACGATCTTCTTCGCTTTTAATATCCACCGATGGAACCCACTGACTCAAACTTCCTTCTCCTTCAGGATGTTTTAACAAACGATGTTCCAACAGATCATCTAAGTCCAACAATCCCCAAGGATGACGATGAGTTAAATTTTTCATAGAACGAACCTCCTTTTGTTGTAACGTCGTAAATAGTGGGGACGAAAAATTATTTTTCAAGCAACAAATCTTGGGGCATGTTTGCTTTTATTAATTTCGTCATGCCTAGTTACAGCTGAAATACATCTCAGTCATTCCCGCGTAGGCTAAGAATCCAGAAAAATATATTAAATCTAGGTCCCCACCTTCTCGGAGATGACGGAGCGGACCTGGATCCTTAGCTGCAGCTAGGGATGACAAGAAGGAACAAGGATATGGAACGGAAAGACATTTTGAAATTTGCCAAAATGGCGCGCATCAGACTCTCGGAAGAAGAAATCGACTCCTTTGCTGATTTCGAAAAAATGCACTCATTCCTCCGACAATTGGACAATGTGGGGGTCACAGGGATTGAGCCGATGGCGCACCCTTTAGAACAATCACAACGCTTACGTTCCGATGAATACGATCCAAAGATAAACAGATCCTCTATTCAGACTTGCGCCTCTCATACAAAAGATTTTATTTACCTTGCCCCTGAAAACATTAAAAAATCAACGGATTGACGATGCTTCTTAAAACAATTTCTGGAATATCTCATGCTCTGAAAAAGAAAGAATTTTCCTGTGTTGAATTAACAAAGATCTATTTGTCTCGTATAAAAACCTTGAACCCTGCTCTCAATGCATTCATCACCATCACAGAAGAAACAGCGCTCAACGACGCACACCAAGCAGATCAACGCATCGCTTTAGGCTCCGCCACTCCGTTGACCGGCATCCCTATTGCTCATAAAGATATGTTTTGTACACAAGGCATCAAAACCAGTTGCGGGTCCAAAATGCTAGACAACTTCATTTCTCCCTATGACGCCACAGTCGTACAGAAACTGAAAGAAGCTGGCGCGGTCTTGTTAGGCAAAACCAACATGGACGAATTTTCCATGGGCTCTTCTAATGAACACAGCTTTTATGGGCCTGTCAGAAACCCCTGGAATCTCGAAGCCGTTCCAGGCGGATCGTCGGGAGGTTCCGCTGCCGTCGTTGCGGCAAGACTCACATTGGCAGCGACAGGAGCAGATGCGGGAGGATCGATTCGACAGCCGGCCGCGTTCACAAACGTTACAGGACTTAAACCTACGTACGGCCGAGTCTCTCGTTACGGCATGATTGCCTTTGCTTCTAGTTTCGATCAAGGCGGCACGCTGACACGATCTGCGGAAGACGCAGCTATGCTCCTAAATGTGATCGCCGGAATGGATCCAAAGGATTCAACATCGAGTAATCAACCCGTTCCGGACTTCACTCAAACATTGAACGCGACTTTAAAAAAGGTGCGCATCGGTTTACCAAAAGAATTTTTCACTGACCCGCTCGACCCAAAAATTGCCGACTTGGTTTTAACGGCCGCACAAACATTAGAAAAGATGGGAGCAACATTGCACGACTTATCGCTCCCTCATACGCCCCTTACGATTCCCACTTATCACATTTTGAGCTCTGTGGAATGCGCATCGAATTTAGCACGTTACGACGGCATCCGTTTTGGACATTGTTGTGAGCATCCAAAAGACATAGATGATTGGTACGAACGTTCTCGCGCGGAAGGGTTTGGGTTAGAGGTGAAACACCGTATTTTGATGGGCACTTATTTATCCTCGAAGGAAGGGTATGAGGATTTCTACATCAAAGCGCAAAAAGTTAGACGATTGATTGCAAACGATTACATAGAAACGTTTAAAAAAGTAGATCTCATCCTCTCTCCTACGACGCCTACAACCGCATTCAAAATTGGGAGCAAACCAAATCGAGTGGCGATGTATTTGTCGGATTTATTGACAGCCTCGGCCAACTTGGCGGGATTACCAAGTTTATCGATTCCCTGCGGTTTTCTGGACAACATGCCCGTTGGTTTGTTACTGACAGGCAAGCCTTTTGATGAAGCACGCTTATTAAATGTGGCACATCAATATCAAAGAAATGCCGACTGGCATCGTCGTCTACCGAAGGAGTTTTCATAATGGAATGGGAAGCTGTCATCGGCATCGAAACACACATTCAACTGAATACAAAAAGCAAGCTGTTCTCAGACGCCCCAATTCACCGTCATTCTCGCGAAAGCGAGAATCCACTCCTCAGTCATTCCCGCGTAGGCGGGAATCCACTCCTCAGTCATTCCCGCGTAGGCGGGAATCCACTCCTCGGTCATTCCCGCGAAGGCGGGAATCCACTCCTCGGTCATTCCCGCGAAGGCGGGAATCCACTCCTCGGTCATTCCCGCGAAGGCGGGAAT
>JAHJDF010000055.1 GCA_018812595.1 Gammaproteobacteria bacterium | reverse complement strand
TTGTGAAACCGAACGGATTAATTTTAGGGTGGGGAAAGGATTACTTTGAATATTTATTAAAAACGAAAAAAGCCCGCTCTTAAAATCAATGTGTCCGAGCCGAACTTCGCACAACACGGCATATCTGGTTCAAGAATTTTTTACAAATTATATTTTTATAAGGAGAAAAAATTCTTTCACCCAAATTTTTGTTTTTCTTTTGCTTTTAGATTATAATTAAGGAAGAAAAACAAAAACTTCAGATATGCCTAACGTTATGTGAAATAAAATTCTTTCTTTTTTCTTTTTTTAAATTTGCTTTTTTTAATAATAAGGAAAAATAAGTTTTTTTATCTATTTATATAGGGGTAATAAGGTGTTTTTTCTGCCCACAAAGGGGCAGTAAAAAACGATTTCTATTTTATTAGATTTTATAGTAGAATATAGACATGGAAACAGATAATTTAAAATTTGTTGATTTCTGTGCTGGCATAGGTGCTGGTCGTCTTGGGCTTCAAAAATTAGGCCTAAGTTGTTTGGCTTTTTCAGAGATTGATAAATACGCTGAAACAACTTATAGGGAATTTTTTGGACAGGAAGAAAAAAATCATGGTGATTTGATGAAAATAGACCCAAAAAATTTGCCAGATTTTGATTTAATGATTGCTGGCTTTCCTTGCCAGACTTTTTCGGTTATCGGGCAGAGAAAAGGTATGGGCGACCATAGAGGGCAAGTCATTTATGGTTTGATTAAAATAATGAAAGGCAAAAATTTGCCTTACTTTATTTTGGAAAATGTAAAAGGATTGGTGAATCATGACGGCGGTAATTCCTTAAAAATTATTTTAGAAGAATTGGATAAGGCTGGATACAAAGTTTTTTACAAAGTTTTGAGTAGTTTGGATTATGGCGTTCCTCAAATGAGAGAAAGAATTTATTTTGTCGGAATTAGAAAGGATTTAGTCAAGGAAAACAAAAATTTTGAATGGCCAAAGCCAGTCAAAACCCCAAAAGTTGAATATTTTTTAATTGATGACGGAGAATTAGAATTTGACGAAAGAAAAAAATCGTACGAAACATTTTTAAAATTCATAAACAACAAATACAACAAAGGTCAATTCGATATTAAGGAATTACTCAAGCAAGAGTATTTAGTATTAGACACGAGACAGTCAGATTTAAGATTGTATAGAGGCAAAGTTCCAACCTTGCGAACTGGCCGACATGGCGTTTTGTATGTTAGGAATGGAAAATTTAGAAAATTATCTGGTTTAGAATCATTGCTTTTGCAAGGTTTTCCAAAAGAATTGGCAGAAAAAGCGAAAGGAAAAATTGCGGATATTAATTTATTAAGTCAGGCAGGAAACGCTATGACGGTCAGCACGATTGAAGCCGTTGGCAAGAGATTACTTGAATATATTAAAGAATAAAAATATGGATATAAAAGATTTGATAAAACGGGGTTCTAAAACCGCCAAAGGCGGTTTTAGAAATGAAAAAGATGTTATCGTTCGTTTTAACAACTGGAAAAAAGACGAGGTAGCCCAAGCATGGCTCAAAGCGATGAATTATGATGTTTCAGATATTGAGTATGTCAAAGCCGCAAAAGTGCGAGGACATTATAAGGCTGATATACAAGTCCGAGTTAGAATTATTATAAAATTGAAATCGCAAGAAGATTTGCAAAATTTGCAAGTGAAACTTGTCAGTAATCCCCAAGGATTTAATCAGGTGGACAAAAGATGGGTTGATAAATATGTTGAGCTTTGGAATATTCCAAAGGATATAACGAAAATTTTGAAAACTTTTACTGGCGAAATAAAGCCTACAAAAAAGAAATTGAAAGACCCTAGAAGAATGCTTTTATCAGAAATGAAAGAAAGCGATCAAAAGAAAGTTGTTAAATTTTTTGAAGATAACAAAATTTTGGTTGTTTCAGATATTTTGAAAGGCAGAGGTGAATTTTCCGCTGATTGGGTGCTTGTTATTGTTAAAGTAAACGGAGATAGCACATGGGTTTTGAAATCTATCAATGAAGCAATGAATGTTTTTGGTGGTGGAGACATTAGAATCACAAATCAAGGAAGTTTGAAAATTGGAAAAATTGGAATGCAAAGAAAAGGCGGAGACGGCGGAAGGAATACTGCAAATATGCTTCAATTCAAAATCAATCCAGTCGAGTTATTTAACGTTTAGACGATGTGAAAAGTCTAACAGTAGTAAAAATATTTTTTTATGACACCAATTAAATTTGAAGAATTAAAACCACGCATAACAGATGCTATTCAGGCTAAATTGAGACAAACTCCTGTTCTCGGAGAAAATGGCTTTACTATCGTTGAGGGATTTATTATGCAACCAATTAGCAATGAAATGTCTGGGAATATTATTATAGGTGGACCTTCAATTCCATTGGTCGCAATAGTTGGTAATACATCTGGCCGAATGTATTATTTTGCACTTAAAGCGTTATTGCCTGATATTAGTATATAAAAATATGGCCGAAGATACAGTACAAAATCCAACTGGCGAAGAAAAGGAAATCGTAACACCGCAAATAGAATCTGCGAATAAATACACATCTAGTCAGGGCGATAGAATTGATAAATTAGAAGAAGTTTTTGAAAAAAGATTAGCAACAAATACAACTAATCTGATTACAGTTTTTGGTATTTTTGCCTCCATTGTAACTTTTTTATCAATTGAGATACAAATTTTTAAAAATGTTTGCGACCCGTTTAGGTTGCTTGGTTTCAGTTTAGTTGTTTTAGCATCACTACTATCTTTTATTTTTATATTGCATTTGATTGCAAGTTTTTGGATTAACGAAAAAGCCAAAGAATATCCAAAATCTATTTTGGTTTTTATTGCACTGCTTTTTATTGGTGGCGGTGCCTTATTTTTTGTAGGCAAAGATGAAGTCTTGTGTAAAGAGAATTATATTTTTCAACGATATAGCGATGATTTTAATGGTAGGCAAATTGAATTAGAAAATAATCTTAACAAAAAACTTAATAATTATCAGAAGCAAATAGAAACATTACAAAAACAGATTCAAAATCCAAAGCAATAAGGAGTTTTTGATTTTGGGCATTCACCCCTAACCCCTCTGCCCAAAATCAAAAACAAAAAAACTTATTTATTATTTATAAAGCAAATTTAAAAAAAGAAAAAAGAAAGAATTTTACATCACATAACAAGGCATATCCGGTTCAAAAATTTTGCACTTTATAATAAATTAAGGAAAGCAAAATTTTCTCTCCCAAATTTTTCTTACGCTCCGCTTCAGAAAAACTTCGGATATGCCTAACGT
>JAHJDF010000054.1 GCA_018812595.1 Gammaproteobacteria bacterium | reverse complement strand
GTCATTCCCGCGATTTCATCGTCATTCCCGCGATTTCATCGTCATTCCCGCGATTTCATCGTCATTCCCGCGATTTCATCGTCATTCCCGCGAAGGCGGGAATCCAGATTTAAATTTCCTGGATTCCCGCCTTCGCGGGAATGACGACGAAAAAGCTTTCGCGGGAATGACGACGAAAAAGCCTTCGCGGGAATGACGATGAAAAAGCTTTCGCGGGAATGACGACGAAAAAGCTTTCGCGGGAATGACGACATTATTTTTTTATCTTACGGGAAATCTCTTTTATTTGTGCTTTGATCTGTACGCGCATAGTGGCATCTCGCGTTAATTTCTTTGCCATTTCGAGCTGTTCTCTCGCGTGATTGTATTGATGATTTAATAAAAAGACCTTTGCTCTGGTTCTGTATGCAGTCACCAACTGACCACTTTTTCCTTGCGCTGTCGATAACAAAATCAACAGCGATTTGTTGTTTGGAAAATTAATCGTTTGTTCCTCTAAAAGAGTACGCGCGCGTTTGTATTGTTTATCTAGCAACAAGGTCTGCGCATATTGGTAGAGGAGAGATAAATCATCCGGGTTGTATCGGTAGTTCTGTTCCAAAATTCGAATTGCTTGTTTTTGTTTTCCTGCCTGCGCATACATGTCGGCGAGACTCATCGTTAGTGCTATTTCAGAAGGGTGTTCTTTGATCAAAGAATGCATGTGCGCAATCGCTTGAGAATAATGTTTCTGGTTTGCCAATGTCAGTGCATAGGCATAGCAATTTCGAAGGTCTTTCCGTTTGGAGCATTGCATTTTGAACTGCATGACATCTTGAGTTTGCTTGCTTAATAAGCGCGCTTGCGCAATTTCAAAATTAGCAGATGGCGACGTTTGAATGATTCCTTTTACGCATCGATTGTCCGCATCGGCTAATCGTGATTCCGTACTCGGGTGGCTTTGTAAAAAATGAGCGATGTCAATTTCATTCAATTGCTCATCGCGTTCGATGCGTTTCAAAAACACCGGCATGCTGCACGGGTCGTAACCGGCTTTTGCCATGATCTGTACAGCAATGCGATCTGCTTCCTGTTCGAATGCGCGAGAGTAAGTCAGAAAGTGCTGGTAACTGCCCGCATTTGCACCTGCTAATATACCGATTCCTGCTGTTGGATTGATCATGCCGATCGCTGCAGCGGCTAAGACCGCGCCTAACGATGAAAGTCCCATCTGTTTTTGATTTGCAATGCTTCTGGCAATGTGATGTTGCGCGACATGTGCAATTTCATGTGACAGAACAGCGGCTAATTCGCTGTCTGATTGTGTTTTCAAGAGCAGGCCGCTGTTAATGCCGATGTAGCCGTCCGGTCCCGCAAACGCGTTGATAGAAGAATCATCCACCACAAAAAAAGTATACCGACGATGAGGATCTGGACTATTGCTCGCAAGGCGATGTCCGATCTCTTGGATATACGCATTCACGATCGGATCTCGATCGATCTTTAGATAATGTTGTAACGTTCGGAAATACTCTTGCCCCAATTTGTGCTCTTCATATGCAGAAAAAGAATGCTCAGAAATATCTCCCAATTGGGGCAAACGATAGGCCAGCGCTTGCGTGCTAAAAAACAGCAAAAGAAGAATGAAGATTTGTTTTTTCATTGAATTTTTAATGCGTCAAATTGAAACGTTAGTTTGCGTTTTTTGCCACAAATCGCAAACACTGTTTGCTGGTTTAGATATGTGGTTTTTTATTTATGGTCTTTCCTTTGTCACGATTAGACTTGGATCGTAAATATTTTTCCAATCACTTACGATGGTGATTGTTTTAGCGGAATAAATTTTAAGAGGTAAAACAATGTCCACGTTCGTTTTAGTGCATGGTGCTTATCAAGGCGGTTGGGTTTGGGATCGTGTAAGAGTGCTTTTAGAAAAAAAAGGGCACCTTGTATATACCCCGACGTTAACGGGTATGAGCGGTACTTCTGAGGCGAACTATGATGAGGTCCATTTGAGTGACTACATTGATGACATTTGTGGCTTGATTGAAGACGAAGATTTACATGACGTTGTTTTGGTTGGGCATAGTTACGCCGGCATGATTCTTTCTGGCGCCTTGAGTCGCATCTCTGATCGATTATTAATGTTGGTGTATCTAGACGCAGTCATTCCAGAAGATAGAAAGTCGTTTATTGATATGGCGGGAGAAGACAGACGGCAGGATTATCAGAATAGAACGGTAGTGAGCAACTACGGTGGTAAATATATTGCTGTTCCATCACCACAGCGTTTGGGACTGGAATTAGAAGAAGATATTGATTTGTTTATGCCAAGATATCGCTCACAACCCTTACAACCGTTTTATGACAAAGTATCTATTGATCAACAGGCATTCGATCGGATTCCAAAGGTGTTTATTAATTGCAAGAAGAAAACAGTTGATGATTCTAAGCGTCTTCAATTAGTAGAACGTTTAGGGATGCAATACAGAGAAATTGAAACAGGTCACAGTTGTATGGTGACGAAGCCAGAAGAGTTAGCAGAGATATTGATTGCATGTGAAGAATCAATACTTCCTTTTAAAGGGGGGGAGGAAGGTAGAAAAATCAGGTCTATGTCTATAAAAATGGATTTTTAGTCTGCGCTGAAATGACGAAATAACGCATCACTTCTCTTTATAAGGGATTATCTGAATGAGGGTTCCGAAGAGGGGATGGTCTAAATAGTTTATTTCGTTTAGGCGAGTGCGTTGGTGGGCTTTTAAGGGGAAGGACGTTAATGCATTGTCAGTGCTTCCATTATTGTCTAGTCCAAGAGATGCCAACGGCTCTGTGAGTGTCAGTTGCGCGTCTATTTCGTAATAATGCTGTTGCCCAATCCTTATTTTTCCGTCGATTTCCCAATATGGCGCTATGAGCGCATTGTCTGGATCAGCCTCTATTGCTTGTCCCGTTGCATCGTACGTTTGTCCTCCGTGGACATGCACCCAGCGTGCATAACGTATCGATGTGATCGGTTGGACCCAGGAGGTCTTTAACAGAATTTGATAATCAGAATGGCGCGATAAGCGATAAATCTCTTTTTTAAGCCCTATTTGATTGTCCGGTAATGCTTGATAACGATCGACTCCAAACAAGTTTTGTTCATCATTTAATATGGTTTGATCTAAAGGTTTTAAATCTAAAGCGTTTCTCAAATCCGGTGTGATCAACTGATTTGGCCACTGTTCAGAGGTGAGCGCTTCATTTGTGATATGTCGAAAGACAATGATATTCACTTGATAAAGATTGTTTTGTGCTTGAGCGGTTGAACACATGAGAATGAATAGTAGGAACCATTTCTTCATCGTAATTAATCCAAAGTTTGTCGATAACGTTTTAGACCGAGCATTAATGCAAATACCATAAAAATAATAATGGGCCAGACGTTTGGCCAAGTGTGTATGAAATCAGTGCCTTTCAAAATGATGCCTCGGGTGATTCTTAAGAAATAAGTCAATGGCAAGATGTTGCCAATGTCTTGCGCCCATTTTGGCATGCCATAAAAGGGGAACATGAAGCCGGACAACAAAATAGAAGGTAAGAAAAAGAAGAACGACATTTGTGTGGCTTGTAATTGATTTTTGGCAATGGTTGAGAATGTGACGCCGATAGACAAATTTGCGGCGATGAAGGGGAGTGCCAAAAAGAACAGCAGCATTAAGCTTCCTTCGATGGGGATATGAAAGAGAAAGTATGCAGCTGCTATGATGAGAGTCGCTTGAATGTATCCAACGATGATGTACGGAATGACTTTTCCAAGCATCACTTCTAAAGGGCGCACAGGCGTTGCCAACAAGCTTTCCATCGTGCCGCGTTCGTATTCGCGGGTGATGGCTAGTGCAGTGATAATGATCATGGTCATCGTCAGAATGACGCCCATCAAACCGGGAACAATGTTGTATTGCGTAATGAGTTCAGGATTGTATTTGATGTGTAAACGTAAGTTGAATGCTTGAGGGTCAGGGACGAGGTAAGAGAGGCTGCCTTGAAAATCGCGATTGAATAGACGAGACGATAAAGCATTGACGGCAGTGATGGCGTTGCTTGCAGCGACGGGATCTGTGGCATCTGTGGTGATTAAAATGTCAGGAATTTCATGTCGTATGAGTTTTCTGGAAAACCCAGGAGGAATGTTGACTGCAAATTGAATTTTGCCGATAGACATCAAGTAATTGGCTTCTTTTTCCGTCACGGGTTGGTCAAGAAATTTAAAATATTCCGTGTTTTTCATGCTCTGAATGAGTGTGCGGGTGAAAGAGCTTTGGTCGCCTTTAATGAGGGCAGTGGGCAAATTTTTTGGATTGCTGTTGATGGCATAGCCAAACAAGAGCAACTGCATCAGGGGGATGATTATGATCATTGCGAGGGTGATGTGATCGCGTTTCATCTGAATAAATTCTTTAATGATCACAGCCCAGAGTCGTTGAAAAGAGAAATTCAATGTCATACATATGTCCTTTTGTTTTCGTCGTCATCCCCGCGCAGGCGCCAAAGGTCATTCCCGCGATTTCATCGTCATCCCCGCGATTTCATCGTCATCCCCGCGAAAGCGGGGATCCAGATTTAATATATTTTTCTGGATTCCCGCTTTCGCGGGAATGACGATGGCCTGGATTCTTAGCTTTCGCGGGAATGACGATGGCCTGGATTCTCGCCGAAGCTAGGAATGACGCGGTCTAAGCCTGTTCTATCCATGATTGTTCTTCGCAGTCGAAACCAAATGAATGAAGACGTCTTCCAATTCTGCGGGTGCTTGTTTCCATTGGTAATGATTATTTTGATAAGGCTGAATTGCTTGTTCTAGCATAGCTGCATCGGTGCCAACGACATGCAACGTTTGTCCAAATGCTGTGACGTGAGTAATTGCAGGATCCAGGCGCAGTTTTTCGGCTAACGTATATAGATCATCACCTTTCACAATCCATAAATGTAACCCTGCATCCTTAATCACATCAGGAATAGAGCCCGTCGTTAAGAGATGCCCAAACGCAATATAAGCCAACCTATGACAACGTTCTGCTTCATCCATGTAATGCGTGCTTACTAAAGTCGTGATGCCTTGAGTCGATAAATTATGGATTTCTTCCCAAAAGGAACGGCGCGCTTCTGGATCCACTCCCGCAGTGGGTTCATCCAGCAAAAGCAATTGAGGTTCGTGCAACATGGCGGCCGCTAAAGCAAGGCGTTGTTTCCAACCGCCTGACAATTGGCCGGCTAATTGATGGGCGCGTTCTTTGCTGATTTTGAGACGATCTAAAGACTCATTAATGCGTTGAGTTCGATTTTTCAATTTATAAACGCGAGCGATAAATTCTAGATTTTCACGGATGGATAAATCTTCGTAGAGACTAAACCGTTGTGTCATATAGCCGACGTGCGTTTTGATGATGAGCGATTCGTTGATGATGTCGTAGCCTAAACAAGTGCCTGAACCCGCAGAGGGTTTCAAAAGACCGCAGAGCATACGAATCGTCGTGGTTTTTCCACTGCCATTGGGGCCAAGAAAGCCAAAGATTTCTCCTGTTCTTACTTGCAAAGCAAGATTGTGTACGACTTCTTTTTTACCAAACGATTTACACAATCCATGGACATCGATAGCAAGAGGAGCGGTTTGATTCATGCTTTTTCCACTGCAATTTTGAAAGGCAGGGATTATAGGGGCGATGATGAAAAATTATAGGGACGTTTTCTTGTCATGCTCTCGTATCTCACGTCATCCCCGCGTATCTCACGTCATCCCCGCGTATCTCACGTCATTCCCGCGTAGGCGGGAATCCAGAAAAATATATTAAATCTGGATCCCCGCCTGCTGTGCGATAGCGGCACATAGGTAACACTCAGAACGGCACATAGGTAACACTTAAAATTGGCATAACTAGACCATAAAGAGGAAATAGTTATGCCCTGGAAAGAGGAAAGTGTTATGCGACAACGATTGGAGTTGATGAAACAACTATGTGCTTCGGACAGG
>JAHJDF010000008.1 GCA_018812595.1 Gammaproteobacteria bacterium | reverse complement strand
TCACTTTATCTTTCCCGTATAAACGAGCAGCTAAAGAACCTTCCGTCAACAAACAAACTTGCCCCCCTAAGCGCATCGTTCCGCCCAAATCCGATTTCTCATTCCGCTGCTCCACACTGCCATCACTGTTTTTCCATTCCGTAATCAGCGCCACAATCGGGTAAGGAGTGCCTTTATCAAATTCCGTGCTATTAGCATTTTCGTAATTCAATACATTCCGAGCAAATTCGATCAGTGCTAATTGCATTCCCAAACAAATACCAAAAAAGGGAACATGATGTTCTCTGGCATACCGAATGGCCATTAATTTGCCTTCAATGCCACGATCCCCAAATCCGCCAGGAATCAGGATCGCATCATGGTGTTTTAAAACTTCCACGCCTTCTTCTTGAATCACGGTAGACGAAACATAATCGATTTTAATGCGCGTCATTGTTTGAATACCGGCATGAATCAATGCCTCAGACAATGACTTATATGAGTCAGGCAAATCCATATATTTCCCAACCATCGCGATGGATATCTCATGTTCAGGATATTCAATCGCATGAACAACCCGCTTCCATTCTGCCAAATCGGTTGGATCTGCCTGCAAATTGAGTTGTTTCAGTACAAAGTCATCTAAGTGATATCGATGTAATTCCAATGGCACTCGATAAATCGTGGATTGATCTAATAAAGGAATGACCGCTTCCGTTGCAACATTTGTAAATAAAGCAATTTTTTCGCGATGCCCTTCAGGCAAATGCGTATCACAACGACACAAAATGACATCGGGTTGAATACCAATGGAACGAAGTTCTTTCACAGAATGTTGCGTCGGCTTTGTTTTCAATTCTTTTGCCGTTGCGAGATATGGCACTAAAGTCAAATGGACAAACAACGTGTTTTCACGTCCCAACTCCATGCGTAATTGACGAATAGCTTCTAAGAAAGGTAACGATTCGATATCTCCAACAGTGCCTCCGATTTCGACGATTAAAATATCAACGTCTTTTCCAACGAGGCGAATGCGTCTTTTAATTTCATCTGTTACATGAGGAATAACTTGAACCGTGCCACCCAAGTAATCCCCTCTTCTTTCTTTTCGAATTACGTCCGCATAAATACGACCGGTTGTGAAATTATTGTTTCTGGTCATTTTGATATTTAAAAACCGCTCGTAATGACCTAAATCCAAATCGGTTTCCGCGCCATCTTCTGTCACAAAGACTTCACCGTGCTGAAAAGGACTCATGGTCCCTGGGTCCACATTGATATAAGGATCTAATTTCAACATCGAAACTTTGAACCCACGATCCTCCAACATGGAAGCTAATGAGGCAGAAGCAACCCCCTTTCCTAATGAAGACACAACACCGCCCGTGACAAATATAAAACGTGACATATAGACCTACTTTTTGGTGGAAATGAAATGAGGAAAAGAAAGATAACAAAAGGGCTATACCCCCGCAATTAGGATATAAAATTCCCTCATCTCTCGGTTGCGATTCATGGCACTCAAAAACAAATCTCGTACGGTCTTTCGTTAAATACGAAAAAATTGACTCAACACGGAAGAGTCAATAGCCTACGCGCCTTGTGGATTGTCTCGATAGTCCACATTTTTTAGCTAAAAAATAAGGAGATTTCAGTATGTTACGTAAACTTTTTGGAATCATTATGGTCGTCATTGCCATAGCGAGTGCGGTTCTTGGAATCACATTAGCGAGAGAACATCTGCAATGGATCATGTTGGTCACCAATTTCTTTGAGATGATGGTGCCTGCATTAGTGGTCGCAGCTCTAATCAATTACCTTTGGAAGAGCAACAACTGCGATGATTGCAACTGCAAATAACTTGATTCCATAATGAAAAGGCGGGGCTTTACCCGCCTTTTTTATTTCTGATATTCCATCACATAACCCGATTCCTCAGGTCCGGCTTGAAAAGATTCTTCGATGGCATAATCACCTACCGCAACCAATGCATCATCGACATATAGCAAAGGAATACGGTCTCTTTCCCACACAGGAATATGCCATTCTTGAAATAATTTTTTCAATGCATGCGCTCCTCGTCTTCCCTTTAATCGCAACACCTCTCCTCCTTGACGAAACCGCACCGACACTTTGTTTGCATTTTTTAGGCAAGCTATCTTTATTCCTTTCCCCTGCACAGAAACAAGCAATACAGTTCCAAGATCATTCGGTAACACACACGGCTTTTCTAAATCTTGCCAATGCACTCTTTGTGACACATCCAGCGGTAATAATGGCGTTAAGACAAAAAGAGAATCCTGATAGCGTCTCACTTCACACCCCTGCCAACTCACTAACGGCGTTGCATCCTCTTTTGCTTCCAAGACATCGTTCATAAGTCGCTGTAATTTTGCGGCGCTCGGTAATCGAAAGCCCTGTTTGACAACCCACTCTCTAAGCAAGTTCTTTCTTCGAATGATCGTTAATTCTTTTAATGCTCGAATCGATAAAGTGTCTTGAAGCTCGCCGCTACAACGAGCGACATCTTCACACCCAATCTCCCACAACAGTTGATTCGCTTCTGCACAATTGTGTGCAACACGAGCCAGCGATCGAGCAACACTTGGCCATCGTTCTTTGAGCTCAGGAAGCATGCGATATCTCAGATAATTTCGAACGAAGCGTTCATCGTGATTGCTACCGTCTTCAATCCATTGCAAGGCATGCTCTGATGCGTAATCGCAGATGTGCTGTTTAGGAAGATTTAAAAAGGGTCGAACCAAATAGCCTTTTGAGAAGTGAGATTGAATCGGCATAGCTGCCAATCCTTTTACACCGGCTCCTCGTAAAAATTGTAACAAACAAGTCTCTGCTTGATCGTCTTGATGGTGCGCAGTCAGCAAATAATCACCGTCTTGCAACACCCCCGAAAACGCTTGATACCGCGCTTCGCGCGCAGTCTCTTCTATGCTCTTACCGGCGGATTGATCGACCGTGACACGAATCACTTCCAATGGAATATCTAAGCGCTGGCACACCTGCACACAATGTTCTACCCAATGATCTGCTTCAGACAGCAAACCATGATGAATATGCACAGCAGAAAAATGTAACGCTGGAAAAGAGATTCTTAACTGTATGCAAGCATGCAACAGAACATGCGAATCCACACCGCCGCTATACGCAATCCATACGGTTGATGAAGGGCTAAATGAGGAAAGATGGGTATATAAGGTATCTAAAATATTCATAGTCAGTGCTCTACTGTCATCCACAGATTCCTGTCATCCCTAGCTGCAGCTAAGGATCCAGAATTTATATATCTCCTGGATTCCAGCAAGAAGCTAAGAATGACGGTGAAATATGAAATTCATTAACTATCATCTCTTAATCCATAGGACATCAAGCGCGCATACCTTTCCTGCACCAATTTTTCTGCAGGTAATTTAAGAAGTTCAACTAAATGTTTAGAGATCGTTTGCTTTAAACGTGCCGCTATTTCATCGTAATTGCGATGCGCGCCACCCAATGGTTCTTCAACAACCTCATCAATCAAACCCAATTTTTTAATTCGATTTGCCGTCACCCCTAACGCTTCGGCAGCTTCAGATGCTTTACCCGCGTTCTTCCACAAAATAGATGCACACCCTTCTGGAGAAATCACCGAATAAATGCTGTATTGCAACATCAACAAACGATCTCCCACCCCTAAAGCCAATGCGCCTCCGGAGCCTCCCTCTCCAATAATGCTGCAAATAATTGGCGTCTTCAGTGTAGACATCGAAAACAAATTGCGAGCAATCGCTTCACTTTGATTACGTTCTTCCGCCTCAATGCCCGGATAAGCGCCGGCAGTGTCAATGAACGTCAAAATAGGCAAATGAAATTTCTCTGCCATTTCCATCAAGCGCAATGCTTTCCAATAATCCTCCGGACGACCCATGCCAAAATTTCGCTCTATCTTCTCGTTGGTTTTTCGCCCCTTTTGATGACCAATCACCATGACAGGGATTTCATCCAAGCGCGCGATCCCTCCTATGATAGAAGCGCCTTTAGAGGTATGACGATCTCCATGCAACTCATCAAAATCAGAAAACATTCTCGGGATGTAATCTAAGATATAAGGCCTTTGCGGATGCCTTGCTAATTGCACCACTTGAAATGGCTTCAGATTTGAAAAAATGGAACGTGTTAGCTCTTTGCTTTGTACCTCTAACTTCTTGATCTCTTCATCAATATTCATACCGTGCGTTGCATGCAATGAACGCAATTCATTTATTTTTTCTTCAAGCTCAGCAATGGGCTGTTCAAAATCAAGACATTGTAAAACCATGGAATATATTCTCCTGGAAACCTAAAAAAGGACGCATATTAAACGAAGCGTCATGACCACGAAAGCGGGCATGACAATACAGACAGGGTAGTAACTTTGTGCAAAGAACAAGGCTTTGAGTGGGTGTTTATAGAAAATAAAGCGCAGGAGGCAGGAGGCCGACGAGCCATTTCTATAAACACCCACTCAAAGCCTTGTTCGCGATGCTTAGCGTAGGTCATGACAATGCAGAGGCTACTCACCGTATTCCATGGTGACTTGTGCGTTTGGAAAGGTTTCTTGTAATTGTAGGATCAGCTCATCTGACGGATTGATGTTCCATTCTTTCCCTAATGGAATCAGCGCTTCTGCTTGATTGTTTTTATAGGACACGCAAACCGCACAATTCCAGCCACGAAACGGTTTCAAAACACTTTTCAATCGCTCAATAAAACCAGAACGGTAAATGGCATTTTGATTGTCAAAAGCAATATTCAGATAACGTGCATACGTCTCTCTAGTTTGATCAACCGTCATTATTTTTTTCGCGGTTAATCGATATCCTTGTGTTTATTCATCAACCGACAGATCTCCTTCAACAACCAATACTTCCGTATTATCTAAAACAGAGCGGAATTCCGTATAAATATCTGAAAACACCACGACATCAATACGCCCGGTCTTATCGTCTAACGTAACAAACGCAATGCGATCGCCGCGTTTGGTATTCATCAACCGCTTGCCAATAACCAATCCAGCCAATAGCACGGTTTGATTTTCTTTGGTGTGAAGTTTCGAAATAGGACAAGAAACGAAATGCTTTAGCTCTTGCACATAAAGATCCAAAGGATGCCCACTGACATAATGCCCTAATGTCTCTTTTTCATATTGCAGACGCTCTTTTTCAGACCATTTTTTAATAGAAGAATAATTTGGCTGAAAGGTCGCTTGCTCCTCATTCATACTGCCAAATAAGTCACTTTGCCCTTTTTCAGAATCCAGACGCTGCTGTTCAGCGGCTTTTAAGACATCTTCTACAAAAGAAAACATGGCCGCTCGGTGCAACCCAAAAACATCCATCGCGCCTGATTTAATGAGGGCTTCTAACACTTTTTTATTAGCTTTTCGTGTATCCACACGACAACAAAAATCAAACAAATCTTTAAAAGGTCCTTGTTTGCGAGCCTCTACAATCGATTCAATAGCAGCAAAGCCCACGCCTTTGATCGCACCTAACCCATAAAGAATCGTGTCATCCTCAACCACAAAACGGTAATGACATCGATTGATGTCCGGCGTGGATACAGGCAAATGAAACGATTTACATTCTTCAATGAAGATCACAACCTTATCGGTGTTGTCCATATCAGACGACAACACTGCGGCCATAAATTCAGCGGGATAATGCGCTTTCAGCCATGCTGTTTGATAGGCCAATAAAGCATAAGCCGCAGAGTGTGATTTATTGAACCCATACCCCGCAAACTTCTCCATCAAATCAAAAATAGACGTTGCCTTTGTTTCCGGAACGCCCCTCTCTGTGGCTCCCAAAACAAAGGTGACACGTTGCTTTGCCATCTCCTGCACTTTCTTTTTTCCCATCGCGCGTCTTAATAAATCAGCACCACCTAATGAATATCCCGCCAACACCTGTGCAATCTGCATCACTTGTTCTTGATACAAGATCACTCCGTATGTTGGTTTCAAAACGGATTCCAAATCAGGATGCGGGTAAAGGACCTTTTCTTTGCCCTGCTTGCGATCGATAAAGTCATCCACCATGCCAGATTGCAAAGGCCCTGGACGAAATAACGCAACCAATGCCACGATGTCTTCAAAACAATCGGGTTGCAGCCTGCGAATCAAATCTTTCATGCCTCGTGATTCCAGCTGAAAGACAGCAGTAACACGACAAGCTTTTAATAATGAAAAAGTATCTGGATCATCGATAGCGATCAGCGAGATATCGATCCACGATTTCCCCTCTTTTTCACGGCGTTTGTTAATTGCTTGCACGGCCCAATCAATAATGGTCAACGTACGCAACCCTAGAAAATCGAACTTCACCAAACCGACCGCTTCCACATCGTCCTTATCAAACTGCGTCACAAGATTAGAACCGTCTGCTTCACAATACAGCGGCGAAAAGTCAGTGAGTTGTGTAGGGGCAATCACAACACCGCCTGCATGTTTACCCACGTTGCGCACAATGCCTTCTAATTTCATAGCCAAATCAATCAGAGTTTTGACTTCTTCTTCTTTTTCATATTGTTCACGTAGTAATTCTTCTTGCTCCAAGGCCTGGCCTAACGTCATGCCTATTTCAAAGGGAATCAACTTCGCAAGTTTATCGACAAAACCGTAGGGATGACCTAAGACACGCCCCACATCTCGAACCACAGCACGTGCCGCCATCGACCCGTAAGTAATGATCTGAGAAACACTGTCGCGACCGTATTTATCTGCCACATAATCAATGACTCGATCTCGACCATCCATACAAAAATCAACGTCGAAATCAGGCATAGAAACACGTTCGGGATTTAAAAAACGTTCAAACAACAAATCGAATTTAAGAGGGTCCAAATCCGTAATTTGAAGTGCATACGCTACTAACGATCCTGCGCCAGATCCACGACCGGGACCAACGGGAACACCATGGGTTTTGGCCCAGCGGATGAAGTCAGCAACAATTAAAAAATACCCCGGAAAACCCATCTGTGAGATCACTTCTAACTCTCGTTGCAAGCGCTCGTCATACTTCATTCGTTGTTCAGAAAAATCTGGGGATTGAGTGTCAAACAAAATATTTAGACGCGCTTCAAGGCCTTTTTTCGCTTCACTTGCTAAATAATCTGAAACAGTTTGATCAGAAGGAATTGGAAAATGAGGCAAATCATGCTGCCCTAACGATAAAACCACGTTGCATCGTTTTGCGATTTCAACCGTATTTTGAATAGCTTCTGGAATGTCTTGAAAACGCGACATCATCTCTTCAGAAGACTGTAAATATTGCGACTCTGTATAAGCATGAGGCCTTCTGGCATCGCTTAACAACCATCCGCCATGAATACAAACCCTGGCTTCGTGCGCTTCAAAATCTTCTGGAGACAAAAAACAAACAGCGTGTGTTGCTACAACCGGCAGTTGATATTTTTCCGCATAATCTAAAGCAGACTGGATATACAGATCTTCATTTGGATGCCCTTGGCGCTGCAATTCAAGATAAAAACGATTCGGGAAAAGAGCGTTCCACTCTTGCAGATATGTTTCCGCTAACAAGAAATTATTTTTCAAGATCATCTGGCCAACATCACCCATTAGCCCACCAGACAGAGCGATCAGTCCATCAGCATGCTCTTTTAACCATTGCCTCTGAACGATAGGAATTCCTTGCCTTTGTCCTTCTAAATAGGCTCTCGAGATCAAATGTATGAGATTTTTGTAACCCGTATGGTTCTGACATAACAGCACCATACGAAAAGGCTGTGTGTCATCTTGTGGATTTTCGAGCCATATCTCCGACCCAACAATGGGTTTGACTCCACTCATCAACGCCGCTTTGTAAAATTTCACTAACCCAAAAAGATTTCCTAAATCGGTAATAGCAACAGCGGGCATCTCTAATTCAGCAACACGCTTCACTAACGCAGGAATGCGGACCATGCCGTCAGAAATAGAATATTCGGAGTGCACATGCAAATGGATAAAAGACGGTGACATATTGTTATGTTTGTAAATGAGTGAGGCAGGATAAGTACAGAATGGCTATAGGGGTGTCAAGAAAAGAGAAATGACGTTCATCTAAAAAGAAACCAGTAATGCATGTATCAGAGACGCAATTAGATTGCGTCTCTGAAAATCCAGTCCTTTATTTAAATATTTCTTTAACGCTTAAACCCGAGCCTAAATACGTGACTCTTGAATTGCCGTTCATGATATTCAACAAGGTCAAAATATTAGGATTGTATTGAATCACCGCACTGCCTGACATCGAGATAGCACCTTCCGCAGCCACAGTTCCCGAAACATAACTATTGCCACCCATAGTGAGTGTCCCCGTCACATAAAGCAGTCCATAAATACGTACGTTGCCACTAATCTCAACATCCCCATCTACAATCATGATTACAGGACTTGAAGGACTACCGATCGTGATATTGCCGTTCAAATACAGCTCATCGCTATGACCATGTCCGCCACATTTATCAGAATCATTACTATCAGAATCATTACTAGAAGAACAAGAAGTCGAACCTTGTGACGAATAGGTAGCCAACTCAACAGAAGCAGGAACCGCATGGATCCCCGATCCAATAGAAGAATAAGAAGCAAGCTGAACACGTTGAACACCCGATTGCCCGGATGGGAACAAGGCATATTTCGCTGAATGCTGTGAGTGACCAAAAAATGGAGATTGGGTTAGAGAAGAATGATGTCCATGACCTCCCTCTTCCACCGTTACCCACATCGTTTGCCCTGTAATACCGTTTAGGTTATCGGAATCAGTATATTGCTGTGCGCCTGATTTGATGGTTGCTTTATTAGCGGTGAAATAGAAACCAAATAAATTGCTCGAAGAAATATCGGAATTGCCTTCATCAACATCCGCTTTTTTTCCGTGTCGGGTCGAACTGGTAACTAAATTTCCATTTTCATCACTGACATAAGTGGACGAACTGGAACTCAAAGAAGTCGAAAGCCGTGATATCACATTAGCTCCCTGAAAATAATCACCATCCTCCATCACGGACGGGTTTTGAATATTCGCATTGCCCCCTAAAGAAACATTCTCAGCAGAAGTCACACCAGGAGTCGCTCCATTCGGCAATGAAGACATCCCTCCAGGAAAAGCAAAAGCTCTACCCAAAAGAGTCTCTTCCAACTCACGCTTACCTCTGGGCGTTATTAAATTTGGAATGCCTCCTAACGAATTCAAAGTACAAGAACTCTGCGTCACAGTGCTATATCGATAATGTGTTGTGGCAACACTTCCTGCATAGCCACGCGTTGCATTGAGTAAAAAATAGGTCGTCTTTCCTTCATATCGAATCAATTCGAAATCGATTTGGACAACTCCCTGATCTGCAAAATTATTAGAATTGTAAACAGGGACATAGGTCACATAAGGAAGCATCGTCATAAAGGTCGAAGTGGACGCAATGTTGGAACTTCCAGTAACTGTCATTTGCCCATTAAATAATGGAGCGTTTGTATATTTAGCTAGACCATTAATCCCTGAACAAGTCACGTTGTTCACCAAAATATCTCTCTTCGCAATCTCTAACCCGGATGAAGCCAGATATAAAGCTTCATGAGATTGCTGCACATTTGCAACAGATTGAGCCCCTCGTGAATGCATATACACCAACATCGTGCTGACAAACCCAATAACAACAATTAATACTGCTGCCAAAATAAGCAAATAGCCTTTTTGAAGTTTCATTTTAGCCCCCATGGATAGACCGCTGTCGTTAATATAAAAGAAGAACTGCCATTCATAATCTGCAATGCAACAACAATGTAACGAATATTATTAATAGTCACAGTGCTGTTCCCATCTTCGTCATAGTAAGAAAAGGTTAAGGACTGAATGTCGTCTGAGAGCACTCTTGTGTTTCGCATGAGTTGCTGCCCTGTTAAATGATATTGAATACTTTCTCCATCAATATCTGTGAAAGTAATCGCGTTCGCGGTTGCTTGTGAAATCGATGATGAGCTACGAATCGCGCGCAAATCTCGCACCATACGTTCTAATGAAACCTGTCCTTGCCAATTTGCTTCCACTTGTTGTTTGCCAATAGCAAATCCTTTAAATCCATACAAAAGCAGCTCGCTAGAACCAACTACAACAATCCCAACGATAATGATGACTATGACCAATTCCAACAGAGTAAAACCACTTTGTTTTTTATGCTTAAACATATCAATAGTCCGCTAATAGAAGTCGAAACGTAGCGCTGCCAGCGCCACTAACAGTCACTGTCACCGTTTTATAATTGCTATCTCCATAATATGTCGTGGAAGCTACATTCGTACTAATGGAATATCCGCTCGGCGCGACACAAAAGCTTGGAACAGAAGAACCGAGGGCAATACCAGTGTATGTTTTCATTCGCCGTTGTCCTAAGTACCACTCTACACAACGTTCAGCAGTTCGGGTTGCAACCATTTGGTGATTAACGGTTGGACCGCCTTGTAGGACTGTTTTAACAGCAAATAAAATAGTGACTCCAATAATCCCCATAATCACTATAAAAATAATCAATTCAACTAGAGTAAAACCTCGAGTTTTTCTCATAAAGAAACATCCCCCGTATCGGGTGAAATAGAAATCGTACGTGTAACGCCCCCGCTCACCACTCGAACAATTGCGGTGCTTGTTAATTTCGTTCCAGGAGATCCTGTCGTGACATAAGGAATCCCCTCCGTATCGAAAGCAATTAAGTTGTTAGGAAGATTAGTAAACGAGCCAAAAGATATTCCAGATCCTAGATTCACAGTGGTTCCGCCAGCAGGTAGATATTGTGGGGTGCCTGAGCTGTCCTGAATTTGATAACTCGACGAAGAAATACGTACAAAGCGAAACCGTTGGTTTTTTGCCATAGAAAGCGATTGGGCATAACGAATGTCATGAGCTACCACAGCAGTCTGTGCGTCTAATAAAACTGTATTACTTGGCCAATTCAGAATAGCGACTACAGAAAGAATGCCAATAATGGCAACGACAATAACGAGTTCAATAAACGAAAATCCTGATGCTTTTGAAGAAATATCCATATTTCAAAACCGAAGAGAAAGAATTTGTGAAATCATATAGAAAAAGATTAATGGCGCAATCGTTTCACGTTACTTCCGCGAAAGCAGCAATCGAATAACCTTAAGTTGCTCTTTGACGCTAGGAATAATGACTGAGCGCTTTCTAAAAAATAGATTTATCCTGTTATTTCATGGAATATTTAGCCATTACAAAAAATAATCAAAATAAGTTTTTATCCATCCAGTCATGATCAATTTAGAAAATATTACAGTACAACGCGGCACTCGATTATTACTCCAAGATGTCACCCTCTCTATTTTTGCAAAACAGAAAATTGGCGTGATCGGTATTAATGGAAGTGGTAAATCGAGTCTATTTGCTGTTCTGCAGAGAAAGCTTCAAGTCGAATCAGGCAAACTGTTTATTCAGCCTCATTTACGCATTGCACATTTAAAACAAGAACTTCCAAATTCAGAAAAATCCGCATTGCATTACGTTTTAGAAGGCGATCCCGAACTGCATCAATTGCTGCAGAAAATGGAACAAACACAAAACGATCCACATGCACTGGCTATCGTGCATCAGAAACTTTATGAAATCGACGGCTATGCAGCAGAAGCAAAAGCCGCTCAATTGTTGAATGGATTAGGGTTCACAAACGAAGAACATTCTCAACCGGTTAACTCTTTTTCTGGTGGATGGAGAATGCGGCTCAATTTGGCACAAGTATTAATGAGTCGCGCAAATCTTCTATTGTTGGATGAACCCACCAATCACTTGGATTTAGACGCCATCGTCTGGTTAGAAAATTGGTTGAAAAAACACGAAGGAACTTTACTGCTTATTTCACACGATCGTGATTTCTTAGATAACGTTGTGGATCATATCGTTCATATCAATAATCAAACGCTCAAAATTTATAAAGGCAATTATTCAAACTTTGAAATTCAAAGAGCTGCACAATTAGAAAGAGAAAAAGCACTCTTCGATAAAGAACAAAAACAAATCGAACATCTCGATCAATTTATTCGGCGATTCCGAGCAAAAGCGACTAAAGCAAAACAAGTGCAAAGTCGAATCAAACTGTTAGAAAACATGAAAAAAACAGTTCTAACACGCCTCACATCCCCTTTTTCTTTTTCATTCTTTCAAGCAAAACCATGTACAGCTCCCTTATTACGTTTTGAAAACGTTTCATTTTTATATGAAAAAAAACCTATTTTTTCTAGTGTGAATTTTAGTTTAGAGCCCAATGATCGCATCGGTTTTTTGGGACCGAATGGCGCAGGAAAATCTACGTTCATGAAATTACTCAGCCGTTCTTTACAGGCAAATCAAGGTGAAAGTTTTTTCAATAAAAATTTAAAAATTGGATATTTTGCACAACATCAAATAGAGCAATTGAATCTATTAAATTCTGCATTTACGCACATGCAGTTGCTTGACGAAAAAGCTCAAGAACAACAAATACGAGATTTTTTAGGTCGTTTTCACTTTCACGGAGACAAGATTTTTGAACCGTTAAATCAATTTTCTGGTGGAGAAAAAGCACGCTTCATTTTAGCGATGATTGTTTGGCAAAAACCTAATTTATTGTTACTTGATGAACCAACAAACCATTTGGATTTAGATATGCGAGAAGCCTTAACGTATGCATTACAAGATTATTCTGGTGCTTTCGTTTTAGTGTCTCACGATCGATATTTATTAAAAGCCACCGTGGATGATTACTACCTTGTCAACAATCAATCGATTGAGAAATTCGATGGTGATTTAATGGATTATCAAAAATTTGTTTTAGACCGAACGAATAAAGAAACATCTGTTGCAAAACAAAAACAAAATAACACTGTAAAACATGAGGTAAATAAGCAAATTAAAAACCTCGAAAATCAACTCAAAAAATATTACGAAGAAAAAGAAACAATCGAACAAAAACTGAAAGACAACCATTTATATCGAACGACTGATTCGACTGAATTGAATGCATTGTTAACAAAACTAGAAAACATCAAAAAAGAAATTCATGCCTGCGAAAAAAAATGGGTGGAATTAGAAGACAAATAATTTGGATCGTATTTTTTCCGTCCTTCTCTCGAAGGCGGAAATCTAGAGTTGATATGTCTATTTTTTGTGGATTGTATGTTTCTCCGTCATTCTTAGCTTCGACGGGAATCCAGAAAAATATATCAATTCTGGATCCACAGCGAAGCGGGGATGACTAAAGAATTCTGGATCCTTAGCTGCAGCTAGGGATGACGATGGGAAACTCTTAATCTTAAGAATAAGGCAAGATAATAACGGTAGAACCAATCTGCATGAACTGCGTATTCAACCATCTAGCAACAGTAGGGCTAACTCGAATACACCCATGACTGGCGTTGTAATCAGGTACCGCATTAGAACCATGAATCGCATATCCTTTAGAACCAAAATGCATGCAGTACGGCATCGGTGCGCCTCCATTTGTTTCAATCGGATAAGCACTGGAAACACAATCTGCACCTCCTTTGGAAACAATGCTGAACCTACCAACAATTGTTCTACAAGGACGTCCAATATCTGGGCAATACACACTGCCTCCTGATGCCCTTCCTGTATTCATTCTTTGACCGTGACCGTCGTAAACAGCAAAAGAGCCAAGCTTTGGATCAAAAATAAAAACTCTTCGTCCCGTTGCAGGTCGAGTCATTGCAAAATGATTAGCCCCTTTGCTGTCCTGATCACCATCAGGATCACTTGCAGAAGAAGTGCTTGCAGACATGTGCGATGAATCTGAACCAGAAAACATGTTGGAAAAATGAGAACAACCGATGAGGGTTAAACTAATAGTAAGCAAAAACGCTAAAGTTACGGGCTTCATCCTTTCCTTCCTTGTAAATGTTGTCTTGATATAAATTGTCATCCCCGCGAAAACGGGGATCTAGGAATGATAGCTATAAAAGAAATGGCTAGAAAAGAATAAGAGCAGAATTAATCCTGCTCTTCTTGATCTGAATCTTCGTATTGACCGAATTTTTCTTCTTGGATGCGTTGATAAATCTCTTCACGATGTACGGCGACATCTTTAGGTGCGTGAATACCAATACGTACTTGATTCCCTTTCACGCCCAAAACAGTTACTTTGACTTCGTCACCGACCATTAAAGTTTCACCAATTCGTCTTGTTAAAATAAGCATTTTTATCCTCCCATTTGATATTTGTTTCCCTGAGCATTTCCTTATCCATAAAAAGTCAGGAACTCAGTAAAAATCAGTGTAGTAAATGAAACTTAAGGAAAAATTAAATGCACAAAAAAATTACATGTTTTTCTTCGCACAAGAAGAAAATTATAGAAAAACGCCGTAACCAATTGATTAATTATTAAGGTGTCGCCATACCCAGCTGCAGCGGGCATCTAGTCAGAATTACCGCCCACATATTTCTCAACAAACGCTAAGGCTGCGTTTAATTGTTTAGGTTGATCTCCACCACCTTGGGCCATATCGGCTCGTCCACCGCCTTTACCCCCCAATAACGTAGTTATCTCCTTTACCAATTTGCCTGCGTGGAAACGATCCGTCAGATTCTCTGTGACCCCGCCAATGACATGTACCGTTTGATCGTTTGGCACAACAGCCAATACAATCACTGCCTTCTTTAATTGGTTCTTTAATTGATCTAACAAATCACGCAACCCTTTCACATCCACACCTGTTACAAGGGCGGCCAAAACATCAACACCATTCACCTGCTTGACTTGTTTCAACAAAGTATCGCTGTGCAATAACGCTTGTTGCGACAAAAACTGTGATCGTTCTCTTTCAAGATCTTTGATTTGTTGTAACGTTTGTTCAAGTTTATCTACAAAAAATTCTTTGTTAGTTTTCAACATGTTAGCCGCTTTGCTTAAAGCTATTTCGTCTTGATTGACGTACTGTAATGCAGCGTCTCCGGTCAAAGCTTCTATTCTGCGAACCCCTGCTGCTACCCCCGTTTCAGACATAATTTTGAACAGCCCAATATCACCAGTTCTTTGCACATGAGTTCCACCACATAACTCAACCGAGAAATCCCCCATAGCTAAGACTCGCACCCGCTCACCGTATTTCTCGCCAAACAACGCTGTTGCTCCCGTTTGTTTCGCCTCCTCCAAAGACATTTCATGCGTTTCAACGGATAAATTTTCACGGATCTTTTCATTCACGATGCTTTCGACCAGACGCAATTCTTCAAAAGTGACCGGTTTGAAATGCGCAAAATCAAATCGCAAACGATGAGGATTTACAAAAGATCCTTTTTGTAACACATGATCGCCCAACACTTGTTTCAAGGCAGCCTGCAACAAATGGGTCGCGGAATGATTAAGACTAGTTGCCTTTCTAAGGGATACATTAATCTGCGCTTCTATAGTGTCTCCAACACGCAAAACACCTGTTTTCAAGATGCCATCATGCATGATGGCGGCGCCAAGTTTTTGCGTATTTGTCACCAAAAACAGCCCATCTTTTAAACGCATCTCTCCTATATCACCTATCTGCCCGCCAGACTCTGCATAAAATGGCGTGCGATCTAACACCACAACACCCTCTTCTTCTGGCTCTAGCCGATCCACAGCTTTCCCTTGTTTAAAGACTGCAATCACAACCGACTCACGCGCTAATGATTCATAGCCTGTAAATTCACTCACACGATCAATTTGCAGATGCTCGTTATAAACCACTTGGAATTGACTGGCCGCTTGAGAACGCTGCCGTTGTTTTTCCATCTCTCGCAAAAAACCCTCTTCATCAATTTGCATCGCATTCTCAGCCGCAATCAATGCGGTTAGATCTACAGGGAATCCATAAGTATCGAACAATTTAAAAACGGTCTCACCAGACAGCAGATTGTTCGTTACTTGCTTCATATCCGCTTCGAGGATTTTCAACCCCTGCTGTAGCGTGGTTGCAAACTGTTCTTCTTCACGCAATAAAACGGTTTCCACCAATTTTTGCGCGGCAGCCAACTCAGGATATGCATCACTCATAACTTTAACTAACGTAGATACAAGCTTGTAAAAAAACGGTTTTTTTACGCCTAACTTATTCCCGTGCCGAATCGCGCGACGAATAATGCGGCGAAACACATACCCTCGTCCCTCGTTCGAAGGCGTAACCCCATCCACAATTAAGAATGCACAAGAACGAATATGATCGGTAATTACTTTCAAAGCAGGATGATTGAGATCTTTGCATCGCGTTAAACGCGCAGCCTCTTTAATCAGCACTTGAAAGAGATCAATTTCATAGTTGTTGTGCACACCTTGCAGCACCGCAGCAACACGCTCCAATCCCATACCGGTATCCACAGAAGGTTTCGGCAATGGAGATAACTTGCCTTCAGTATCACGGTTGAATTGCATAAAAACCAAATTCCACAATTCAATGTAACGATCCCCGTCTTCATCCGCGCTACCTGGAGGTCCTCCCGCAATTTCCGGACCGTGATCATAAAAAATTTCTGAGCAAGGGCCACAAGGACCTGTATCTCCCATAGACCAAAAATTATCTTTCTCACCGCAACGAGAAAAACGATCTGGATCAATTCCCATTTCTTTTAACCAAATGTTCGCCGTCTCATCGTCTTCTTCAAAAACAGTGACCCATAATCGTTCTTTCGGCAGACCAAGCACTTCCGTTAAAAACGTCCATGCAAATTGAATAGCTTCTCGTTTGAAATAATCACCAAAACTGAAATTACCCAGCATCTCAAAAAAGGTGTGATGCCGAGCGGTATAACCCACATTCTCTAAATCGTTGTGTTTGCCACCTGCTCGCATACATCTCTGTACAGAAGCAGCACGCACATAAGGCCTTTTTTCATAGCCTAAAAAGACATCTTTAAATTGCACCATACCCGCATTTGTAAACAACAAAGTAGGGTCATTCCCAGGCACCAAGGAACTGCTAGGAACCACCGTATGCGCATGTTCTTTGAAATAATTTAAAAACGTCTGTCGCAATTGATTTGTTTTCATGTTTCATCTCCCTCACATACCCGCTCGTTTGTTGCTTTGTTGCTGTCCTATATCACTACATAGAGACGCGATTTATCGCGTCTCTACGTTTATTAGCATCATCACATTGATCAAGTTCATTTAAAAAACCGGCGGATTAATTCGCGATCAAATCCTCTGTTTTCTAAAAAACGCATTTGTCTCATCTTTTCTTCGAAATCAGACGGCCATTCTCCACCAAAACGTTTCGCTCTTACTTGTTGCAACTGTTCAAACCAAAACGCTTGATCAAACGAAAAATGCGCATCAATCAAACACTCATCAATTTGATGCGCATGCAATTCATTCAAAATCTTTAGAGGACCGTATCCACGAGCAATCCGTTCACGCACCAATGCTTCTACAAAGCGCTCATCACTTTGCCATCCATTACTCGCCAAAAAAGACAATGTGGTCTCAATAGACTCCTCGTCAAATTGACGAACTTTCAACTTTTGCCGTAATTCAAATTTGGAATGCTCTCGGCGGGCCAACAAATCACACGCGCTCTTTTGAATATCCTTAGGTTGCATTTAAAAATTACTTTATGAATTTTGTTCAGTCTTTTCTTCAACTGATTGTTTTTTAGAAGGTAATAACTTTTCTCGGATCTGCGCATCGAGCGATGCAGCCAGATCTGTATGCTCTTTCAAATATTGCCGAACATTGTCTTTCCCTTGTCCGATACGCTCACCCTGGCAGCTGTACCAAGCACCGGCTTTCTCAACAAACCCATGAGCCACCCCAAGATCAATGATCTCTCCTTCCCGAGAAATGCCTTCGTTGTAAATAATGTCAAACTCTGCTTGTTTGAAAGGAGGCGCCACTTTGTTTTTAACCACTTTCACACGGGTTTCGTTCCCTAAAACTTCATCGCCTTTCTTAATCGAACCCACGCGACGAATATCCAGTCGGACAGAAGAATAAAACTTCAATGCATTACCGCCTGTGGTGGTCTCTGGGTTTCCAAACATCACACCGATCTTCATTCGAATTTGATTAATAAAAATCACGAGGGTATTAGATCGTTTGATATTTGCGGTCAATTTGCGCAACGCTTGAGACATCAATCGTGCTTGCAAGCCCACATGAGAATCTCCCATATCTCCTTCAATTTCTGCCTTAGGTGTTAAAGCCGCCACGGAGTCAATAACGACCACATCAACCGCACTAGAACGCACCAACATGTCGGTAATTTCTAAAGCTTGTTCACCGCTATCAGGTTGAGACACTAATAATTGTTCAATATCGACGCCTAATTTTTCAGCATAAATAGGATCCAATGCATGTTCCGCATCAATGAAAGCAGCAGAGCCCCCTTTCTTTTGACACTCCGCAACAACTTGTAACGTTAAAGTCGTTTTCCCTGAAGATTCAGGTCCATAAATCTCCACCACTCTTCCACGAGGCAACCCGCCTACCCCTAACGCAAGATCTAACGTTAAAGAACCGGTCGAGACCACATCAATGTCTTTCATGATCGAGGTATCCCCCATGCGCATCACAGATCCTTTTCCAAATTGACGTTCAATCTGACTTAATGCGGCTGCTAGTGCTTTCTCTTTATTGGTATCCATTAGTTAACTCCATAGTTATGAATCGCTAAAAAGGCGCGGATTATTTCACAAACGAACATTCCACGCACACGTATTAATTTTGGTATTTAAAATACAAAAACTTTTTCATTTCAATAAGTTAATAGCTTCTGTTAATGCAACATTTACAGCCTGTTCGCGAACCGATAAACGATCGCCAACAAATTGTTCACGCTTCACAACAACTGGTTTGTCTTCACATTTCCAAGCCAAAAAAACAGTCCCTAAAGACGCATTCGCATCACCTCCTTTCGGCCCTGCATACCCCGTGATAGCCACTGCCATTTGTGCACGACTGTGCTGCCATACCCCTTCCACCATTTCGCGAACGGTTTGCTCACTGACCATGCCATAAGATTCAAGCGTTGCGTTTTTTACACTCAACATCTCTTGCTTTGCATCAGCACTATAAGAAACGAACCCTCGATCAAACCAAGAAGAAGCTCCTGAGACAGCAGTCAACGCTGCAGACAACAAACCTCCTGTACAAGACTCCGCAACTGCAATTTTCCAGTTTCTCTGATGCAACAGGTTCCCTAGCTTCATAGAAAGCTCTTTGAAATTTGCTACCATGCGCGCCCTCCTATGACTTTAAAAAACATGAAGAATATCGTTTTTATCAAATCAACGTCAGCACTTCTCTCTATACATAAGAGTCTTCTGACATAAAAAAAGAGTTCCCATGAACACCGAAAACCATACCCCCGTAATGCAGCAATACCTTCGATTGAAAGCAGAATACAAACACATGCTTTTGTTTTATCGCATGGGTGATTTCTATGAATTGTTTTTTGAAGATGCAAAAAAAGCAGCTCGATTACTCGACATCACACTCACCCAACGCGGTCAATCTGCAGGCAAACCCATCCCAATGGCCGGCGTGCCATACCACGCTGCGGAAAACTATTTAGCACGACTTGTGAAACGAGGGGAATCCGTCGCCATTTGTGAACAAGTTGGCGATCCTGCAACTTCTAAAGGTCCGGTTGAACGTCGTGTAACACGCATCATTACTCCGGGAACGATTAGTGACGATGCTTTTCTAGAAGAGCGACGAGACAATTTAATTATTGCCATCCACCAATATCAAAAAACTTACGGCATTGCTTCACTCGATATCACCAGCGGTCGTTTTTATGTATTACAAACCCAAGGCGCTGAGGCATTACTCAGTGAACTCGAACGCATTCAGCCGGCTGAAATACTTATCAACGAAAATTTTGAAGACAATGCGTTGTTAAAATCTTTCACCAGCATCACAACGCGTCCCCTTTGGGATTTTGAATTTGACAGTGCCATACGCACATTGACTCAACAATTTTCGACAAAGGATTTATCGGGTTTCGGTTGCCAAGATTTACCAACAGCACTCTGCGCAGCCGGTTGCTTACTTCAATACGCAAAAGAAACTCAACGCTCTCAACTTCCGCACATTCAATCTCTCAACGTGCACCGTCGTGAAGACAGTATTGTTCTCGACGCAACCAGCCGACGAAATCTTGAATTAACACACAACTTAAATGGTGGAACAGAAAACACGTTAGCGGATGTTTTTGATCACACCGCGACCCCCATGGGAAGTCGTTTGTTTCGTCGTTGGATGAATCAACCGTTACGCGATCAAAAAATTATTTTGCAACGCCAAGAGGCAATTCAAAATTTATTAACCACACAGATACATACCGAACTCGCAACCGTTTTAAAAAGCATCGGGGACATGGAACGCATCCTTGCTCGTGTCGGTTTAAAAACGGCAAGGCCCCGTGACCTTGCGCAACTTCGCGACACATTAGAAACGCTTCCTTTATTACAGAAATATTTAAAACTGGATTCCCGCTTTCGCGGGAATGACGACAACGGTGGGAACTTCCTCCTTCAATCCCTCGCAACAAACATCAGTGAATTTCCAAACCTTTTTGCTGAACTACATCGCGCCATCATAGACACTCCTCCCGTTGTCATTCGAGATGGTGGAGTTATCGCTATGGGATACGATGCCGAACTAGACGAACTACGAACCCTTAGCGAACACGCCGGCGAATTTTTAATTCGTTTTGAAGAACAAGAGAAACAACGAGCGAATATTCCAACATTGCGTGTGGGATATAACCGCGTCCACGGCTACTATATAGAAATCTCTCGTGCACAATCACAACATGCACCAGCGGAATACATCCGAAGACAAACTTTGAAAAACGCAGAGCGCTATATCACCCCCGAATTAAAAGCCTTCGAAGACAAAGTGCTCAGCAGCAAAAGTCGCGCATTATCCCGTGAAAAATTTCTGTATGACGAACTACTCGATCAATTGCTTCAACACTTACCTGATCTACAACTTTGCGCAGAAAGCATTGCTCAATTAGACGTGCTCGTGAATCTTGCTGAACGCGCTCAAACGCTAGACCTCGTGGCGCCACAACTCTCCACACAACCCGGCGTCCAAATCATTCAAGGAAGACACCCTGTTGTAGAACAGGTCTTAGAAGATCCATTCGTACCAAACGATACGATTCTCAATCATCAACGTCGCATGTTGATTATCACCGGCCCGAACATGGGTGGAAAATCTACTTACATGAGACAAACAGCACTCATAGTGTTACTAACTTACATTGGAAGTTTTATCCCAGCTCAATCAGCAACGATCGGACCGATTGATCGTATCTTCACACGCATCGGTGCTGCTGATGATCTAGCAAGCGGACGCTCCACCTTCATGGTGGAAATGGTTGAGACCGCAAATATTCTGCATAACGCAACACAAGAAAGCCTCGTATTAATGGATGAAATCGGGCGTGGCACCAGCACTTTTGACGGGTTGTCTTTGGCGTGGGCCAGCGCTGCTTATCTTGCAGAAACGATTCAAGCATTCACATTGTTCGCAACTCATTACTTCGAACTCACCACGCTTTCTGAAACGATTCCACACATTGCCAACATTCACTTAGATGCCATTGAGCACGAAGACAAAATTATTTTTATGCATGCCGTACAAGAAGGCCATGCAAATCAAAGTTATGGTTTGCAAGTCGCTCAGTTGGCAGGGGTACCAAAACACGTCATCCAAAATGCTCGACAGAAACTACATAAACTAGAGAAAAACAGTATTCCAACAAACACAACAAGACACTCAACATCTACAACACAAACACTTCCACCTTCTATCGAGCACCCTGTTTTACAATTATTAAAAGAAATAAATCTCGATAATCTTTCTCCTAGAGAAGCATTAAATTCTCTTTATCAACTCAAAGAAAAACTTTGACGATGCATCCGAAGTAAAAACATCACTAAACCCCTTGTTTTTATGATTTATTTATTGGTTGTTTAAAAATAATTTGTTATCTTGCTTTGTCTTTAATTCTATGGAGAGAAAATTATGACAACCGTTAAAAAGACATCCGTCAAAAAGACTGCGAAAAAAGCAGTGAAATCCGCTTCATCTTGCAAAAGGAAATCCACAAAGAAAGCTGCGGCCAAAAAATCAGTAAAGAAGACAATGGCTGCAGCCGTTAAAAAGACTGTTAAGAAAGCCCCGGCTAAAAAAGCAGTAAAGAAAGTTGTGGCGAAGAAGAAAGCCCCGGCTAAAAAAGCAGTAAAGAAAGTTGTGGCGAAGAAGAAAGCCCCTGCTAAAAAAGCAGTAAAGAAAGTTGTGGCGAAGAAGAAAGCCCCTGCTAAAAAAGCAGTAAAGAAAGTTGT